>DASPHS010000090.1:0-16421 GCA_035629475.1 Saccharimonadales bacterium (SeqCode) | reverse complement strand
ACAGTTCTTTGCCCAGGATATCTTTATGCCGCGCAGCCAAGCCCCAGCCTTCATGGAGTACATCATCCCTACGGCCAACATCTGGCCATTGTGGCTGCTGCCCATGCGCCCGCACACTGAGCAACTGGACTTGTTCGGCCTGTCGTTTCCAGCTGCCGACTATGTGCTGAACTTTGGCGTCTGGGGTCACCCCAAAACCAAGAGCTTTCAGCAGTTCAAGCAGCTCAACCGCGACATCGAAACCCAGCTCCTACGGCTGGGGGCTCGCAAAACCCTCTACGCCCATTCCTACTACCCCAAAAACGAGTTCTGGCAGATATATAACCGCCCGCAGTATGAAACTTTACGTGCTAAGTATCATGCGGACGGCATTTTTGAAGACGTCTATGACAAAGTGACCGTTACCCAGGAGTACAAGGGCTCTATTTGGGCGGCCATCGGCAAACACTTCGTCAAAAAATTGCACCGGAAATAAAAGTCAGGGACACTCCGGGCTCCACCGCTCATCCGGCAGGTGCATTTTGACAAGTCCTTTGGCGAGTAGATCCACAGCAAAACCCTTCCTTATATCTGTTAAACGTGTTACAATACCCCCGTTGTATTTGGCGGATGTAGCTCAGTAGGTTAGAGCGCTGGATTGTGGCTCCGGAGGCCGTGGGTTCAAATCCCATCATTCGCCCCAAGAAAATAGCACCTGCTTTGGTAGGTGCTATTTTCTTGGGTTGGTTGTTTTGGGCTTGAAGCCACGCCTGCGGCAGCTTGCTGACGCGAGAGGCCGTGGGTTGGATAGCGAGGAACTCACGCAGGTGCTTGCACCGAGTAAGTGACGAAGATATACAAAGTAGCCCCATCATTCGCCCCAAAATGGTTACGCTTAAAGCCCTTCTTCGGAGGGCCTTTTGTTTGCCTTTGCACAGAGATGTGGGATTGATCATGGACAATGCCATTTACAATAGTATAACTTTATGGTAAAATATACTATCATGAGTTTTGAGCATGCCCGTTCACCGGCAAACAAACTGCAGGATGCCAAGCTTCGCTTTGGGCAGGCCATGCTAGAGAATGACGCATTCTTTGAAATGCTCCAAAAGCGAGAACAATCTGGTGCAAGTCGTGCAATTGATCGCAATCTGCCAGACTTTTTATGTGAGCCGACATATGTGCCACAGGAAGATGGCAGTGCAAGAATTGGAGTTCAGCTAACACGCGGACGTCAAGACGAGGTTGCGGATGGCATCGGTATCGGTATCGGGCTTGTTGATCGCATAACTATAGCCGACGTGGATATAGTAAAGAAACGTCTGGAGTTTAACCCGGAAGTTGTTGACGAAGAAGGTACTGCCCGGGAATTATTCGGTACATGGTGGAGCGCATGGGCAGAGATACATCAAACTATGGGAGATGAGGTAGGCATACACCCACTCATGTACACACTAGAACTGAGCAGTAAGCTAGAGAACATGCATTTCCAACCTAGATCAGATTAGACTGGTCCAGACTTCCTTTACGATGTAGCCCGAAGAAAAAGACACCTGCTTTAGTAGGTGCTATTTTCTTGGGTTGGTACGGTGGCCTGAACCCACGCCTAAGGCCAGGGGTGAAAACTGCCACTGGCAGTTTGCAAGGAAACCTTCCGATGAAAACTTGTTTTCAATCGCGAAGTTTCGGGGTCGCAGCATGTGGCCAAATTCCATCACTCCCGTAAGAGTGTTTTTGTTTGTTGCGATGAGAGCCTGATAAAAGCAAAATGCACCAATTATGTTACAATAATGCACCATGCCTGAGGCTTCACTGTATGAATATCGATTAGAGGGCGTGTACGCAGGCGGACTACCCGATGCGCCGCCTGTTCTATATGACCCAGCCCGTCATCTTCCGCCCGATGTAGCAAGTGAATCACTCGCTGGTTATGATGGACAGGCAGCCCTGCGGAGAGTGGATAGCAAGAAAGGCTCTGGTGCCGACACGCCCTTGAGAGTACTTGTGCCGGGGATTGGCGTTGGCACGCTCGCATGTTCTTTTCTTGCGCATGAACAAAAACAGCAAGCGCTTGGCGCAACCCCCATACATATTGATGGCTTTGATATTGATCCATCTGCTGTTGATCTGGCAAAAAGGAATCTATCAGGCTACACAACGACACGCTTTAGCTGCAATATATATCAAGCGGACTGGAACCGAACAGAAACTTGGGAATCACTATCTCCTCATGCGTACAATCTGATACTGTTCAATCCGCCCTACCTGCCCGACGCCGAAGCGAGCGTTATCAGAGCAAGTTACGCTCAAGTGCCGAAGACAGCGACGGCAGGCGGCAAAGACGGCCTAGACCATTTCAGACGTGTCATACCTCAGCTCCCCTCCCTCATGGATCACCGAAATGGCAGCACATTGCTGTTTCGTTTCAGAACACCTGGAAATGAACAGGCAAAAGCTTTGCACGATATATGCGCGGACGCCTTTGGGGGCATGACGTGGCCAAGTGGGCTGTTTCCTACAGAGGGCATGGCGAACGAGCGCCTAGACAAAGACGGGCGCCTAAGATGGCTCAGCTATGGTCGTATAATCCTGCACCCACAGCGTAGTTCGAACGTCGTACGCAGTGCGGCCCCAAACCAAAAGCACCAGGTGTAAGCTTGGTGCTTTTGGTTTGGGCTAGTGGATACGGGCTTTTTGAGCTCACGCCAGGTAATGCGGTCAACCGCGCCGGCGCCAGAGCGAACGCCTGACCTGCTATAGTTGTCCTATGAATAATGCGTCGTCGCCCCGTGTACCATGGCAATCCATCGAAGAAAGTCTCAGCACTGTACAAGAAGTAGCAGGCGGGTATTCGCATGCTCATAGGGGCATCATTACGCTTCCGGACGGCAAAAAGGCGTTCGTGAAGATAGGCGTGGATGACAATACCCGAAAATGGGCAGCTAAAGAGGTGGGAACGTATCAGATACTGGCAGAGACCCAATACCCATACATCCCCTCTCTTATGGCGGTCAGCAGCGACAATACCGGCTTTGCCATAGAAGCGTTGCCTGCCGGTGATGGGTGGGACTGGACGGATGCCTGGACCAACGCACGACTCTCGGCAACGCTTGCAGCAATGGATGCCTTGACCCAGTTGCCGCTCAGTCCCGCACAACAAAAGTACTTTAGGGCCGATACTATCAGTGAAACACAAGACGGCTGGCGGCAATTAGCAGCCAGCGCCGATGCCCAGCAGGTGCTCACCCAAAAGCTGTTGCTGGCAGGCCGGCAAGATATCACAAGCAGCCTCAATATACCCAGAGAAGCCAATCATAGTGCATCATTCAGATTTACCCATGATGTGTTGGTCCATAACGATGTCCGGGCTGACAATTGTGCGTGGCATGCGGGGCGCAAGGAAGTCAAACTGGTGGACTGGAACTGGGCGCAACTCGGCGACAAACGCTTCGACGCCGCAGCATTCCTGGTACATGTCCAAAGAGCTGGCTTAGATGTAACGGAACACCATGCCGGGCGTTTAGACAAAGACGCCCTCCACTGGCTTGCCGGCTTCTGGCTGAATGCCGCCGCTCAGCCCCTCTTGCCCGGAACTTCCGAGAAATCGACGCTGCGTGACCACCAACTTTCATCAGGCGTGGCCGCCCTTGATCTAATACATATCCTCACTACCCACTAAGAAGCATTGCTTTGCTATAGTAGTACTACTATGTCTCACATCCACACCGCACCGCATCAGTATGATTTTACAGCCAGTGCCTATATTGTCCGCCTTGATGGCCCAGCACCACAGCTCATCCTCCATAGGCACAAAAAACTCAACCAGTACCTGCAGTTTGGTGGCCACGTGGAATTGGACGAAAGCCCCTGGAGTGCCGTCGTGCACGAGATTGCCGAGGAGTCAGGCTACGCTATGAACCAGCTGAAGATCCTCCAGCCACAAACCGGCCTACAGGCCATCAGCAGCGGCATTATCCACCCACAGCCGGTTGCCACCCTCAGCATCCGCTTTGGTGACACCGACCACTACCACACCGACATCGCCTACGCCTTTGTAACGCGCGAAGCACCTGCCGGGGTGGTAAGCGATGACGAATTATCAGACATCAAGCTCTGTACAGCCGCAGAGCTTGCCGCCCTGCCAGCCGGGCAGATTCCCGAAAACGTCCGGGAAGCCGGCCTGTTTATTCTGGACGAGTGCCTGCAGCACTGGACCGAGGTCGACTGTGCCACGTTCCAAACCAGTAACCCGGTAGCATAATCGCAAGGACTTATATGAAACTATACCTATCATCGTATAAGCTTGGTACGCAACCCGAAGCATTCACGGGCTTATTTGGCGAAAATAAGCGGACCGCAATCATTATGAACGCCCAGGACCTGGTGCTGCCGGAGCGTCGCGCAATGCGCCTCCAGGAAGAGCGTACTGAGCTTTCCAACCTGGACCTCCAGCCGGAAGAGCTTGACCTGCGTACCTATTTTGGGAGGCCGGAAGCCTTTGCGGCAACCGTCAAGCAGTATGGCGGCTTGTGGATCAGGGGCGGAAACGTGTTTGTACTACGCCGTGCAATGAAACAATGTGGCTTTGACGAGGCGGTCATTCCGCTCGTCAGGGATAACCAATTGGTGTATGCGGGATTCAGTGCTGGCAGCTGCGCCGCCGGACCGGACCTGCGCGGCTTAGAGCTGGTTGACGATGCCGACAGCGTACCAGACGGGTACGATACGGCGCAGGTCTGGAGCTGCCTCAACCTCATACCCTATAGCATTGCCCCGCACTACCGCTCGCCCCATCCCGAAAGCGAGGCTATCGAAACAGTAGTGGCATATTTTGAGGCCAATGCCATTCCCTACAAGACCCTCCACGACGGTCAGGCCATTGTCATAGATGGCGACGATGAACGCATTGTCGGCTAGCTTGGTATAATTGCCCTATGGATACACATACTATGGTCTACCGCGGGTCGCTACGCACACAACGACTGAATATTATATGGCTCGGCGTGTTCTTTACCTGGATGCTGTTTGGCGCACTTAACCTGACCAATCCACCGCTCTGGGGGATTTTCTTGTACGTCGGCGGCATGATTCTCTTTGGGGCGATGATTCTGCTAGCGTTAGCCCAGTGCCTGCCCAGTTGGAACTACCTGACGCTCACGCCAGATGGCTTGCAGCTAACGAGCATGAACAAGCAGCGGGCGTTAATCCGCTGGAAAGACATTGCCACCATCGAACCCACCAGCGGCAAGCTGAAGGGCGTTGGCATCAATCTGAAAAATCCGGCAAAGAAGCGCCTCTACGGCTGGGACGCTTTTGTAGGGGATACCTACAACACACAGGGTGAGCCGTTGGCGGATATCCTGGAGAGCTGGCGCCGAAAATATGGCAACTAGCCGATAATACTCGCGGCTACAATAATAGCGATAGCTATAAATAAGCCGGCGAGCGTGGCACCGAAAGCGGTGTTGTGATCTTCCAGCAGCTCTTTCTTCATGTTCAGCTTGAAGATGTAATTGAACAGCAGTGCACAGCCAATCATGATCAGCACGCCGATTACCGAATAGGCAGCAATCAGGCCGAACAAGATGAATTGGTCAGTTATTTCAGTAGAGAGAATAGCAAAGTATGTCATAATTACTTTTAGTATACACGAGAAGCCTCATCCATCATGCAACAAGATAAACCAAAAAGTGCCGTTAAACGTTACGCCACCGCTGCGATTATTATTGGCGGCGGCGCCGTTATCGGTTCCAGCGCCCTAATGTCTAACTACCCCAAGAATTACGGGGTACCCATAACGCACAATGGACAGCAATATTATATTCCCAATGACAGCAAGCGCGTGCGGTATCCATCACGCGAAGCCTGTATGCAAGACGTACCGGCGCACATGCAGCACCAGTGTGAGCCAGTGTCCAGCTATCGCGGTGGCGGTGGCGGTTGGTACGGGCCGGTGTATTCATCGCGTGACACCGATTATCGGCCAAGTGGTCAATATCCCACCGAAAAAGCTGACGGCTCCAATGTTGGCAAGCAGCTTCCGCAGGGTGCTAATACAACCGGCTTCGGTTCCAACGGGAAAGCGCTGACCGGCTCGAAAGGCGGCTAGGCATGCGCCGCGTCCCCATGCTGCCACGCCCGGACTGGCGCCAAAAGTGCGAGCAGGTTGGCTTTACGTTCTATGACATGCCATCGGAAAATAACGAGCCCTATTGGCGGGAAAACGCCGCCTACGAGCTATCAATGGCCGAAGTCGATACGCT
Source organism: Saccharimonadales bacterium (SeqCode) (assembly GCA_035629475.1). GTDB lineage: Bacteria > Patescibacteriota > Saccharimonadia > Saccharimonadales > UBA4665 > JARIHD01. The sequence goes on along the minus strand of DASPHS010000090.1, from coordinate 10,179 downwards.
GGAAGCGGAAACCCAGGAACTCATAGACCGTTGCCTGGAAGCCGTGAACTACGCCATCACCCACAACCGTATGGAAGAATTTGGTATCCCCAAAGAGTTCTGGCCAGCAATTACCGCATCGTGGCAACGCAAAGACCCGACGGTCTTTGGCAGGTTTGACCTGGCCTGGCAACCCGATGGCCCGGCTAAATTACTGGAATATAACGCAGATACACCCACCTCACTTATTGAATCATCCGTGGTGCAATGGTTCTGGATGAAAGATATGTTTGGCGATACCAAAGACCAGTTTAATAGCATTCACGAACGCCTGATTGCCGAATGGGCCGCCGCCCGCACCACCCATTGGCGCCTGCCGGAAGGCGCACCGCTGCATATGGCATCACTGCGTGATAATGGCGATGGCGTGCTATTGGCCGAAGATTATGACAACGTAGCCTACATGGCCGAGGTCGCCCAGGCAGCCGGTTTCAAACCGCAGCAGCTATTCATCGAAGACATCGGCTGGAGTGACCAGTATCAGGCGTTCATTGATAGCCAGGGCAAGCCAATCCGCAGCCTCTACAAACTATATCCATGGGAGTGGCTGGTGCATGAAGCCTTTGCGCCGCATATTATCTCCTCCCAGCAGCGCACCAAGTGGATGGAGCCGTTATGGAAAATGCTGCTCAGTAATAAGCAGTTGCTGGTACTGCTGTGGGAACTATTCCCCGGGCATCCCAACCTACTGCCAGCCTTCAACACCGACGTGCCACTACTCAATAAAAAACGGGTTCGCAAACCACGCCTCGGCCGGGAAGGCGCCAATGTCCATATATTCGAGGCGTCGGGCGCACTCATAGAATCTGTAGCCGGAGGCTATGGCAATGAGGGGCATGTATGGCAAGAGTATGTTCCCCTCCCCACTTTTGACGGCTGGCACGCCGTGATTGGCAGCTGGATCGTGGGCAAAGAGCCGGCTGGCATTGATTTTAGGGAGACATCCGGCCTAGTAACCGGTGATATGGCGTTCTTCGTGCCCCATTACATCAACGAGCCGCCAGCAGCCTAGATAGCTGTCCCGGATATCGCGGCGCGTGACTAGGCGTCTACCAGTTGGGCGGCAACTAAAGCGCCAGCGTGTGCTGGAACTTCCAGGTGTTGGAGGTGGTCAGGCTCTGCTTCCGGCTGTACCACTTCAGCTACGGCAGCGGTTGCCACAATGCCATGGGTTGCGTCATAGGCGGCATCGAGCGCTTTGCCGTATTCCTCCAGCTGGTTGTCGTACGCCGTATCGGTCAGCTCGACGACTGGATCTAGCTCAAGCGTGGTCTCTTCAGTGGGGAGTAATTCCCCGCCTACCGAACCATCGCGCAATTGGCGACGCTCAGCACTGGTTAATGAAACGGGCAAACCCACCATCATCCGTGTGCGTGTTTGACCTGGCAAAGAATAAAAGCCCATGGTTAACTACTTTCTTACAAAATAATAATGCCCCATGACTGAAGCAGCTATGGTCTCACAATGAGATCTTGATTTCTACTATATCGCTCGCGCTATACCATGTAAAGCATCATCGAACGGTGATTGCTTTCAGGGCTTGCTGCACGGTCATGACTTTGAGGGTGCTTTTCTGCAGCAGCTCCAAATGTTCGGCAAAGGCCGAGGGACTGATGGCCGGGCCCCACCCCTCCTCGATGCCGCTGTACACTAAAATCAGCCAGCCTTTTTGGGCTTTCGTTTCGTCCAGGAGCTGCTGGAGGTCGTCGGGCGTCATGGTGTCATCCATTTTTACAGTCCGCAGGGCGTATAGGTCAGTACTTTGAGCGGTATTAATACCCTGCTGATTACTCAGCCTGCTACTAAAGTACGTCATAGCCTGTAGCCGCACCCCAATATCGCCTTGATCGTACGGTGCATACAAAGCAGGCTGGTCCAGCTGCCATTGCTCGTCCAGTAAGCCGCGTTGCAGTGCCAAGCGGCGCTCCAGGGTGCGGGCACTGAGCACGCTGATGTCAGCGGATGCATACAGCGCCAGCTCATGGCCGGCCTGATGCAGGATTTCCATATCACGCTTGTCGGCAATGCCGTTCTGCCCCAAACGGTCGGGGTCAATATAAAAGGTAGCTGGGTATTTTGACCACGTCAGGAGTGGTGGCGCCACCATGGCGGTCGCCTTTCGGCCATTGGCTATAACCAGCGACACCATGGGCTTCGCAAACGGCTCCTTTGTCTTGTCTGTCAGGTCATACAGCGTTTGGCGCGCAGCCTGGAAGGCACCTTCTTCACCCTGCAATGCGATGCGCAGCGATAAAAGGCGGGCACCGGCTGGCACTTGCAAGCGTGCCTCGACCAGTGTTTCCTCACGGGCGGCACCGAGCCCCATAATGGAGGTACTGAGTGTTGTGCCATCGGCCCGGGTGTAATCGGCAATCAAGCGTGCCGGCGCATCTGCCCGGTAGCTGGTGGCTACGCCCAACTGGCTGCCAGGGCTGACCGTAAACACGCCATCGCGCGGCACCAGCTCCCGGGCACCGGCCAATGGTGCAGTTACCAGGCTTCGCAGCTCGTCGTTGCGCTCAATAAACATACCATCCAGCGTCACCTCACCTTTATCAGCCACACGATACACCAGCTGCATGCGCTGCATGCCAGCACTCCACTGCACCGCAGCACTCGCCGTCGACCAGTCACTGGATGGCTCATAATGCCTTAAAAAACGTAGCTGGGACACGCCCTGTGCGTAGTGTTCACGCACCAGCACATCAAAAGCTACCGAGGAACGATAGTAGGTCTTAGCATGATATGTTCCCCCGTTATGGACATTGATTGCTTTTGTCTGCACGTCAACACTGCCGGTCGGGTCCTGGGGAACGCGCATGCGCAGCGCCGACTGGCTCTGATAGCCGTTGGTGACCTTGGTCAGTTTGGTAGGAGTAGCATCGGCCTGGAGGGTCCACCCCTTGGGCAAGGTACTGGCGTGCATCTCGTCAAATGAACCTGAAGGTAGCAGATTATTGTCGGCTGCACTGGGTGCAGCGTTGACCGCGTGGATATAATACTGCCACCCCCATAAACCCGCAAAGACAATAGGAAGAATGATGACGAGCGGATTATGTAAGAAGGCTCGCACTTTTTTCTTCATGCTAGCCAGCAACCACCTCGCGGCCAATGCGCTCAGGCGAAATCCACGTACTGTCGTTGGCTTCGCGCTTAACCAGCTTATGCGTTTTGGCCAAACAACGGATGACGGCCACAAACTGCACGATATCCATTATGTAAAAACAGAAATATAGCACGGGAGCGTACACGCTCAGCCGGACCCGATGCCAACCCTTGATGTGTTCGTCAAACCACAAGGTGACAAAGGTGTAAGCGGTAACGGTCAGATAGGCGCCCACCACCAGCTGCAGGCTTTCTGTCATAAAGCTCAAGTACAGCACATAGAGCCACATCAACGGCGTTACCAGCAGCACGAGTTCACTCAGGACGGCCATGGGCAGACGGTACCAGGTGAGTCGCTTGGTATACTGGCGGTCACCGCTAAACATCATCCCACTGTACTTAAAGACGTTTTGCAAGCTGCCATATTTCCAACGGTAGCGCTGCCGGAACAACGAGCGGTACGTTGCCACCCCTTCCGTCAAAGCCGTCACGTCAGCGGCGTAGACAATATGGTTATGGCGGTTGCCCTTCTGGCTGATGATTTTAATACTCAAGCCGATGTCTTCGGTCAACGTATCAGTATCGTAATAGCCCACTTCGCGCAGCACGTCCATGCGATAGGTACTGGCTACCCCGCCTATAACAAATTCACTTTTGGTCAGCGAATAGGTCTTTTTGGAGCGATAGCCAATCATATGCTCAAACTTCTGAAGCATTCCCAAAATGGTATGCTCTTCGATAATCCGCACATTGGCAGCAACACCTACAATACTCGGGTTGTCGAAGTAGGACACGGCATTCCTGATGGTATGCTTTTCAAGCACTGAATCAGCGTCCAACGTCATGACCAAATCACCCTGTGCGCGGTGACGCAATGCATAGTTCAGACCCGACCCCTTACCGACATTCTTATAGCGGCGTACGATACTAATATCACGCTTGGGGTATTTGCGCTTGTAATCAAGGGCGATACCGTAGGTGCGGTCCATCGAAGCGTCATCAATAACAATGACCTGTACTTTGCGGTAGCTACTCTTACGGATGGAGTCCAGGCAGCGCTCAAGCACCAACGCCTCGTTATGAGCCGGGACCAGCACTGATACCAGCGGGCGGCGGCCACGGCGGCGTTTCATGCGGCGGCTGTGGTACTGGCGACGAAACTGCCAAATGTCATATATATTAGCCCCTACCAGGTAGAGGCCAAAGTGGAGGACGTAGAGTGTGCTGACAACTGCAAAAATATAAAATACGACAGTGTCCAGCGGCATGAGCCTAATCCTCTGTTTTCGCTTCGAGGCGCTTATAGTTAGAACGGACAAGCGACCGGATAATAGCGGTGATGAGTGTCAGCACCCAGCTCGTGATACTGATAAGGGCGAGAAAAACGACGAGATCCCTGAGGCTCCCCTGTGAGAATGACAAAACGGTATAGTCGGCTAATATCTGCATGATTTCAGAAAATAAAACGAACGCCCTCACGTCTTACTCGCTATAGTAACACCACACGTTAGCGCTCACAACCACTTTCTTTCATAGCTTATCCACAGTTACTACCCCTGGTATTACCCTAGTCGTTCGCGTACAATGATGCAGTTAAAGGAGTATTCTATGGTGGCTCTATTTAATTACGTTCGTTTTAGTTTTCGTCAGCTCGCATTGGGCTTGGCGGTGCTTTTGGCGCTTATTGTATGCATCGTGTACCTCAGCAAAAACCCAGTACCTGCCAGCGACACACCGCTCCGCCAGGCAACCAGCATTACCGACGAGACAGGCAACTTGTTGACCCGCCAATGGTCGTACATGCCTGGCGTCAGCCGTGATGACGGCATGCTGACCGTCCGACCTACCACACTGGCCATCGTCAACCAGGATGGCAGCGGCGGGCAACCCAACAGTCCTATAAATGTCTACGGCACGCATCTGGAACAGGTGAGCAACTTTGCTGTTTCGGGCACTATCGATAAATTGCAGAACAAAGCTATCGTCCAGTTATATGGTGCGGCACCGATTATTGCCGATGAGTTCCGTATTGAACCCGAGAGTGTCCGTTTAACGGTTGGCAAAACCAGCGCTCAGCTGGAGGTATGGACCGGCGACTCTCAAACCCCTGGCGAAAGCAAAACCTTTACCGTCGCCAGCGCCGATAGCTACCGGTTTGCGCTTAAGCATTCCAATGGTGATATCAGCGTCACTATTAATGACAAAACCCTGGGCACGGTATCAGCGCGCCAGGCATTTGATACCAAACAGGTATGGTTTGGCCTGGATGCCACTGCTGGTTGGCGCTTAGCCCGCTTGCAAGCAGAATCCCTGGGCACCGCTCCACTGGTAATCGCCGACAGCTCCACCCTGACGGCCACCCGACGGTCCGCCGATACGCTCCAGGGTCTGGCCACCGAACAGCGTGAAGACTTTAAGATTGGTGCTGCCATGTCTCTGGGACCGGCAGCCACCGACAAGCAGTACGCCGAGGTGGCGTTTGGTGGCAATTTCGGCTCGTTGACCACCGAGAATGCCCTGAAGTGGCAGGCGGTACATCCCCAACCCGGCACCTACACCTTCCAGCAAGGTGACGCGCTGGTGGCCCTCGCCCGTAAACACAATATGAGCGTTCACGGCCATACACTGGTATTTGGCGAGGCCAATCCCCGCTGGGTACAGAAGCTGCCGACTACAACAGCCGCTGATAAGGCAAAGGTACAAGACGCTATGACGCAACATATTGAAAAAGTCGCCGGCCACTATAAGGGCAAGATTGCATCATGGGATGTCGTTAATGAGCCGCTGGCAGACTATGATCACTTTAACGCCGACACCGGCAAGGTGTTGCGGGAACACAAGTGGTACCAGGCCATGGGCGACAGCTACATTGCGACCGCCTTCAAAAAAGCCCGCGCTACCGACCCCAAAGCCCAGCTGTTCATGAACGAATACGGCCTCGAAGAAGATGGCGAGCGCTGGGATGCGTTCCTAAAACTGGTAACGCAACTGAAACTGCAGGGCGTGCCCATTGATGGCGTAGGCTTCCAGGCCCATGTGTACGAACGGGGTGACATGATTGACATCGCTACCCTCCGCGAACACATCCAGGCCCTGGCAAAGATTGGCGTTAAGAGCCGTATTGCAGAGATTGACGTCTTTAGTGGCAGCGGCACCAGCGTCCAGGCCAAACAGTACGCCGACGTTTTGCGGACCTGCATCAGTGAGCCCAGCTGTGTAGCGTACACCACATGGGGCATCTCTGACCGCTATAATACATACAAAGACGATGACGGCAGCATCCAGTACGGGCAGGATTTCCTGTGGGATACCGATATGCGGGCTACCCCGGCAGTCACCCGCATGAAAGACACCCTCAACCTGTTATAATTGCCGTAGAGATAATTTGGTTGGATAGGATATATGAAGAAGATCTTTCGTTTCTTTAAACAGTATAGTTTGTTTTCATTGGCGCTCGTCGGTGCCGCAGTGGCCCTGGGGCTTGACCTGGCCGGACTGGATAAGTTCGCCCACTGGCTGATAATCGCCATTGCCGTCATTGAACTGGCACCCCTGCTATGGGGCATGATCCAGGATATCCGGCAAGGCACCTATGGTGTGGACATCCTGGCCGCGACGGCAATCGTTACCTCGCTGCTGCTGGGTGAGTACTGGGCGGCAATCGTCATCGTTCTGATGCTGACTGGCGGTGAATCACTGGAAGATTACGCTGAACGCCGGGCGAGCAACGAGCTTGATGCCCTGCTCAGCCGTGCACCGCAAAAAGCCCGCATCCTCCGCGGCAAGAGCGAAGTAGAAGTAAAAGCCAGTGAGGTACAGGTAGGCGACAAGCTCGTCCTCCGCCCTGGCGAAATCGTACCGGTAGACGCCGTCATCCTGGAAGGTACCTCGAGCTTTGACGAATCCAGCCTGACCGGCGAAAGCTTGCCCCAGGTAAAGTCAGTCAACGAGACTATCCTGAGCGGCTCACTGAACAGCGATGGCGCCATCGTAGCCAAAGCCCTCCACTCCGCAGAAGACAGCCAATATGAGCAAATCATTAAGCTGGTACGCAGTGCACAGCACAGCAAGGCGCCATTCGTACGCCTGGCAGACAAGTACGCCATTCCCTTCACCATCTTGTCATTTGGTATTGCCGGTACGGTATGGGCCTTTAGCGGTGACCCGGAACGGTTCCTGCAGGTGCTGGTCGTTGCCACGCCATGCCCCTTGATTCTGGCTGCACCGATTGCCATTATTTCTGGTATGAGCCGGGCTTCCCGCCAAGGCATCATCATCAAGACCGGTACTGCACTGGAGCAGCTAGCGACCGCCAAGACATTTGCCTTTGATAAAACCGGCACGCTGACCCGCGGTGAGCTGCAAGTAGCCTCCGTGACCGCCTATGGGCCGTACGAACAGCACGAAGTATTAGCCTGGGCGGCTGCGTTGGAGCAAAGCTCCAACCATGTACTTGCCCAAGCTATCGTCACCAAAGCCCAGGCAGATAAGCTGTCAATCAAGAAAGCTAATCACGTCCGCGAGCTGGCAGGCAATGGCCTGGTTGCTACACTGAGCGGCAAGAAAGTCATCGTCGGCCGCCTGAGCATGTTGCAGGAATACGACATCACACTGCCCGGCACGTTCAGCGCCAAGGATGTCACAACCACCGCTGCCTTCGTGGCTATCAACGGTGAGCTGGCCGGCGTCATTACCTTTACTGACGAGCTGCGCGAAGAAACTAAGCCGACGTTGGAGCGCCTGCGCAAGCTGGGCATGGATCACATTGTCATGATTACGGGCGACAACAAAGCAACTGCCCGCGCCATGGCCAAGAGCACCGGCATCAAGGACTACTACGCCGAAGCCCTGCCCGGCGACAAAATCCGCGTCCTCGAACAGCTGACACCCGGTCCGGTAGCCTTTGTGGGTGACGGTGTTAATGATGCTCCCGTCCTGACCGCCAGCGATGTCGGTATTGCGCTTGGTGCGCGCGGTTCAGCTGCCGCCAGTCAGTCAGCTGACGTGGTTATCATGCAGGACAACCTGGGCCATGTAGCCGACGGCCGGGCAATTGCCAAGCATACCTTCTTTATTGCCAAGCAAAGTATCTTTATCGGTATCGGCCTGAGTGTTATCCTGATGGCCATCTTTGCCACTGGCAAGTTCAAGCCCATCTACGGTGCCGCCATCCAGGAAGTCGTTGATATCGTGGTCATCCTCAACGCCCTCCGTGCCCACGGCACCTGGAAGAAGGCCAAGAAAGCCTAGCTCCACAAGCAGGCATACAAATACCCCGTCGGGCAGGCGGGGTATTTGCTTAGATACCGTTCGATAGAATAATGGCAATCAGCACCGGCATGACCAAATTGTCGGTACCGTAGACGGCCAAATTCTCGGCGGCAGCGGCTGCTAATGGCAGCCATAGCAGCGTGGCGCCGCTGGATGTACCCTGCGCAAACAGCGCGTACACCAGCATAATGCTATAGGAAGCTACCAAAAAAGCAGCCGTGCCGGCAATACTCTTCTTCTTACCGAGCACCTTATACTGGTTGGTTTCGCCCCAACCCAGCCCAATAACAGCCGCCAAACCGTCAGCAATACTCAGGTGCAGCATGGCTACTAAAAAGACCCACTCATCACGGCTAATGGTCGCCAACACGCCGATGACGATCGCAAACAGCAACTCACCCATGACATTCCGCTGGACGGCATGAATGGAGCGGAACACGTTAAACCTCACCGATACGCAAACCACCAGGAAGAACGCCACACTGAGGTACTGGATAGATTCCCAGCTCAAGAAAAATGGCCAAAAGGCCACAAAGGTGCCGACCGCCACATGCACCAGCTTCCGGGTGAGTTCGGCGTGGATTTGTTTCGCCCGCGATAAATACTCGGCCAACACTAAGACGCAAAAGGTTGCAATGACTACGAGGGCTGTGGCCAACATAACCCTATTGTAGCAGTAAACAGCAAGGGCACCAGCAACCTACACTTCCGGCTGCATGTCAAAGGCCTTCCCAGTGATGATTGGCCAGAACGTATCCTGGGCGGCCGTATCGAGCCCCAATGTAGCCTGGATTCGCTCCCGCAACGAGGTACTGGTAAAGTCCTGGACCGTTTCTTTGGTGACAAGGTACTCTTCCAGCTGTAAATAGATAGCCGCCAGCTGGTGCTGCATCTCCTGGTCAGGAGTCTCCCCCGGGGCCAGTGTGGCGCTAATCTGGCGAACGCCGTCGAGGATGTCATCAATCGCCTCCTGATCTGAAGCCAGGCTGGCGACATACGTAATAATATTCAGTGATGTCACTTTTTCGATACCCTCACGCTCCGGGCTATATTCACCTATGAAGTTAAAGGCGACACTTGCCCACAAGAACAGCGCACTGGCAACCACCAGTGCGACACTGGCAATTCCCGAGGAGAATATCCATGCATCGTAAGGAAATAGCGCACTAATGCCAATGTACTGCGCAGATGCGAACGTCAGGGCCCATAGCGCAATATTGAGCCGCCCGAGCGCTACGGTATAGATACCGCTAATCGTGCGTGAAATATGTCCGACAAGGAGCGCTGCCAGGAGTGCGAGCGTAGCAGTCCATGCCGAGAACGCTAGGGTCGGTGAGTACGTATCACCAAGCGCGCCCGGGATGTATGGCACAAAGCCAGTCACACCGGCTGCCAGAAAGGCTGCTAAACCCACCCAACCCAAAGAAGTCCAGTGCGTCCTTAGGTGGAGCAGCTGCGCGAACCGCCGCATCGATATGAAGATAAGTATAGTTGCCAATATGAACGCAACAGCAATCAGCCCGCTGTCGACCCAGAACAAAAAGCCGGTAAGCGCCACTATGACGGTCTGCAGCTGCGCTACGCCAAGCAAGCCGATACCAGCACCCAACAGGATATAAATGCGACGGAACCCCCCTTTGAAGTGCTGCCGGGCGCGCAAGAAAAAGGGCAATGCGCTCACACTCAGGACCGCCTGCGCTACAAGAATAGCGTTACCGGCCCGCGAACCGTTTTCACCAGGGTCAAAAAAGAGTAGTGTCGCAG
>DASPHS010000089.1:0-5815 GCA_035629475.1 Saccharimonadales bacterium (SeqCode) | reverse complement strand
GTCGCCCTTACGCAAGCGGCCCAATGTGTCGGTGTAGTCACCGAGGCGCTTGGCGGCAAATGATATGCCAGCCGAAGCAGAGGCACTGGTGAATGAGAAGGGGTGTGGCTCACGGGTGATTCCATTGGCATGCTGCACACTTATAAAGAAAAATTGACCGGCCTTGTAGCGCAGTGCCTGCTCGGCAGGTGACAAGTGGACCTCCGTCGCGTCAGCATGCTGCTCTACGTCTTGCACGACGTAGGGTGAGCGCCGGACCAGCCAGCAGCCAAAGAGCACCCGATAGCCAAAGGCCAGCAGGCCAGCAATAATGACCGCTACCATGTAGGGCCGCAAGCCGTCGGCTTGTGACAGATTGCCAGGCATCAGGTAGACGTGCAGGCTTGCAAACAACAGTGCCAGTCCCAACCATTGGTGTGTGGACTTCCAGGTATGATAGGCAATGCGCAAGAAGAAGGTGATGCACAGCAGTCCTCCGAGTATCCCCAAGGCCAGCACCCCGAAGAGGCGCGGTATGTCAGTCGGCTGCGGTAGGAAAAAGTCGGCTGCCAGCGACAGCGACTGCGAGACATATTGCAGGCCGAGCAGTACCGGATGGAACAGCAGCAGTATAAATGCCAAGCCGCCAAACAAATGGTGCAGGCTATACACTCGAGGCAACCCTCGCAGCAATTCTTCAATCCAGCCAATACGGGCTGCCAGGATAAAATTAAGTGAGAAAAGGCACGCGCCAGCGATGCCTGCCAGCTGGCCCGCCGAACGAAAACTACTGCCGCTGCTCGCCCAGGGGCTTTGCGCGGCAAGCGCCCATAAAACAACCGGGATGCCCATATAAGTGGCAAAGAGCAGGCCGGCAACGATATGCTTGGGATACTGTGTCATAGCTAAATTCTATAGGAACACTTTTAGGTAACGCCAGCACAAAAGTGTTGTATCGTGCTTACGTCAGAGGTTATGCTTATGGTATGAAACTCAAAATTGCTGTCGCAGCCTCCCTGGGAATTGTTGCTATCATCGTAACCGCGGTCATTGTTGCCGGTTTGCTCAGCGGCGAACGGAACCGCACCAACCAACAGCCGGGCGAGGATACAGCCAGTGCGGCGCTCACGGCCCAAGAAGTAGCTAACCACAGTAGTCAAAATGATTGTTGGATTATTGTCGGCGGCGACGTGTACGATGTCACTGATTTTATTGCCGACCACCCAGGCGGAGCGGCACGCATAACCTCCCAGTGTGGCAAGGATGCGACAACAGCCTTCCAGACCCAGGGCGGTGAAGGGTCCCATTCTGCAGCAGCACGCAACCAACTGGAAAGCTTCCGGGTAGGCTCCCTGTCAGGTGAAGCCACCGGTGAGCAACCTCAGAATCAGCCCACAGACCCGGGTACGAGCAGCAACGGCTCGTTACCTGCGGCAATCAGCGAAAAATACCCCGGAGCGAGTGTGCAGCAGCAGGAGCAAGACAATGACGGCGAACAGGAAATAGAACTGACCTATCAGGGGCAATGCCGTGAAATCCGCCTCGATGCCAGCGGGAGCATTACCCGGGACCGGGAATGCTAGCCCCTACAGGATGGGCTTACCGCCGGTAACTGCTACCCGCGCACCAGAAACATAGCTCGCTTCATTGGATGCCAGCAGTACGTAGACCGCAGCCAATTCGGCGGGCTGACCAGCACGACCGAGTGGCGTATTGGCGCCAAACTCTTTGACTTCTTCTGGCGGCATGGTCGAAGGAATGAGCGGTGTCCACACCGGGCCAGGCGCCACACTATTGACGCGTATGCCTTTTGGCCCGAGCAGCTGCGCCAGTGATGCACACATATTGGCAATACCCGCCTTGGTCATGGCATAGGGTACAAGGGTCGGCTTAGGCATGTCGGAGTTGACTGACGAGGAGCCGATGATTGAGGCACCAGGCTGCATGTGTGGCACGGCTGCCTTGGTGAGATGAAAGAAGGCGCTCAGGTTAGTAGCCACGGTATGGTCCCATTCTTCATCACTTATTTCTTCGAGCGTTTCGTGGCTCATTTGGTAGGCTGCATTATTAACCAAAATATCGACACGACCGAACGCCTCGACTGCCTTGGCTACAATCGCACGGCAGTGAGCAGGATCAGAAATATCGCCCGGCATCAGTACCGCCTTGCGGCCAGCTTCCTCGACCAGGCGGGCGGTCTCCTGGGCATCTTCATCTTCGTTCAGATACGAGATAAGCACATCAGCGCCCTCTCGCGCGTAGGCTATGGCCACTGCACGGCCGATACCCGAGTCAGCCCCGGTGATAATAGCCTTGCGGTCAACAAGCCGGCCGCTCCCCTGGTAGCTTTCTTCGCCATGGTCGGGAACAGGGTCCATCTTGCCAGTAAGGCCGGGGGTATCCTGCGGCTGAGCCTTGAATTCCGGCTGTGGGTATTTCGTCGTTGGGTCTTGCATAGCATGTGGGTCACTCATATATTCCTCCGTTCTTTGCATTCTGTACTAGTGTTGCAGGTATGTGGGCGGGGGACTATTAATTAAGTTACATAGTTGCAAATACGCTAAGATAGTTATATGACAATGGAGCAAGAACGCTGGACCATGCAGGCCCGGCCCCTCGATGAAGTACTGCTGGAGAGTAGAATGCAGCCCGATACCGCTAGCTTTGTATTGGGTGCTTCAGCATTGCACGCCATGACTTACGGCATGCGGGGCACGAGTGAAATTGCCGCACGCCTGGCGTGTCCTGAAGAAGAAATCATACCTGCAATAACCTATGTCAGCAGTGCCTATAACGCCCGGACACCAGCGCAGGCAGTAGCCGGGTTGATTGACGACCGGGTTATCCCCTATACACTGCTCCAACGGGAATATGTAGACAACAACAGCTACATGCCGTGGCGCAGCTGGCAACTAGTGACACTGGCCGCCGAGGGCCATACCGATCCAGACATCGCCCGCATCTTTAGCCAGACATCACTCACGTCCGTCAATGATGTCAAAGCACTGTGGCAGGACACCTGCAGCGCCCTCAATACTCCTGGGACAGGGGCCAACCAGGCCGCAGCGGTGCGGCGCGCATACGAATTTGGACAGCTCAAACCGCCCAAAGAATCATCGGTCATGGTATTCACTACCGATAAAGGCAAGGCGACAACCTTCACGCCTGACGAGCGTGACCTTATTGTCGCGGTGGGGAACGGCATGAGTGTCGAGGCCTACGCCGAACACTTTGTAACACCTTCCACGACACTCGCTAAAGCTATCGACCGCGTGAAGCGGGCTCGGCAGGATATTGTAAGCGCACACCAGGCATTGAGTCTCAACGAGGTCGTTACGAAATACATACTTACCACCGTTGAGCCGACGCCCCTCACCGCTGCGCATGCCGATGTGCCCAACATACCACCCAAGCCTGCTCGGCTGTTGGCAAACCTGGCGGTCGGTTATGATCTGCGGCAGAGTGCAGTCCGAGTGGGTCTTGGATACAACTCGGCACGGATCTACCTAAGTAAAATCATCTTCCCAACCCTACAGGCTACTAAGCAAGGGCAGGCGATTAGACAGGCCTTCAAGACTGGCTTATTCGTGGCTGGTGAGCAATCAGACAGTGAGCGCCTATTCGACACGGCGGGCAAATAGCTCCTCGGTTTCACGCATGAATATTTCCGCCGTCTTAGGGCCGACGCCGTATAGCTTTTGCAGCCGCTTGGAGAACTCTTCTTCATCTTGGCTGCTTTCATACAGCAGCATAAGTGAGCCGTCGTAATCACGTATCAGCTGCTCCATGCAGGTCTGTAAGGCGCGGGACATGACTTCGTCATAGCGAGTATATTTCCCCTCGTCTAATAGGCGTACCAATGCACGGCGGGGCAGCCCTAAGATTGCCCAGGGCGTGTCTAATTTTCGTTCGATAAACAACCTCCAGGTTTGCGCTGCAACGCCGGATTGGATTGGTTTACCAAACAGGTAGGATAGCAGGAACCAGCGAAACATATCGTCATCGCCAGAAGGGACGTCGAGACCAAAATCGGCAGCATAGTGCACCGGCTTAGGCTTGCGGCTACGAGGGGTCCGTGTATGGGGTGGCTTGTCTTTGGGCATACAGTGGCATGATACCAGCTTCCGTGGTAATTCATAAAACGGCTGTTGACTACGCATAGTACCTTGTATAACATAGTACTATGAAAAATAAACTAATGCGCATGCGAAGAGGAGCAGCCCGATGATTATTCAGGCAGACCATATTTACAAATCGTACGGCAAAGCAAAAAGCACCTTTCAGGCGCTTAACGACGTCAATCTGGCAGTGGAAGCAGGTGAGTCAATAGCAATCACAGGCAAGAGTGGCTCAGGCAAGTCAACGCTGATGCACCTGTTGGCGCTACTCGACCGGCCTACGAGCGGTGAAATCATCGTTGGCGGCCGCAAATCATCCAGTCTCAAGCGGGAACAGTTGGACCGCTTCCGCAATCGTGATTTTGGCTTTGTATTCCAGCAGTTCTTTTTGAATGCCCACGAAAGTGTACTCAGCAACGTCATACTGCCGCTCAAGATTGCAGGCGTGCCCGCCAAGGAGCGCACGCGCCGCGGCATGGAAGTATTGCAGGCCGTAGAACTGGAAGATAAAGCTGCCAATAATGCATCTGACCTGAGCGGTGGCCAAAAACAACGGGTGTGTATTGCACGGGCACTGATCAACAATCCTAAAATCATCTTTGCTGATGAGCCCACAGGCAACCTGGACAGTAAGACCGGTCAAAAAATCGAAGACCTGCTGTTCAAACTGAATAAAGAACACGATATAACACTCATCGTCGTCACCCACGATCCCGACCTGGCCGCACGCTGCGACCGGCAGGTGATAATGACCGACGGCAAAGTAGCGGGGGAGCGAAAATAATGAAGTACCGGGATATCATCGCAACCGCCAACGGCAATCTCCGCAGAAGTAAATTACGGACGTTCCTGACCGTTTCTGCCGTCTTTATGGGCGCCTTTACCCTGATGCTGACCACCGGCATTGGTGCCGGCCTCAAGGTATACGTTGCCGAGCAAGTAGGCGCTATGGGCGCCAAAGATATGTTGCTCATGAGTGCCTCCCAGGAAGACGCCGAAAATCCTTTTGGAGACAATAAACCCAAGGAATATGACCCGAATGCCGAACAAGCCACCAGCGCTTTCGGCCTTGGTAAAATGCTGCAACCAAAAGACCTTGAAACAATAGAAAAGACGCCCGGCATCGAAGCAGTCATTCCGCTCTATTCAGCCGAGTCAGAATACCTGGGTGTTGGTGATACACGCTTCGCAACAGGTGTCGACCAAGCCATTGATGGCATTAACCAGCCTATGAGTGTTGGACGCCAGGTAGCAGGCGACGCTAAGAATTATGAGGTAACGCTGCCGCCCAACCTGGTCAAACCTCTCGGCTTTGCAAATGAGCAGGCCGCCCTGGGCAAGGCTGTTACCTTTGGCTTCAAAGACAGCACCGGCACCATATTTACCCTTGACGCCAAAGTGGTGGGCGTACAGCAAAAGACCATCATTAACAGCAATTCACCCTCAGTCAACGTGGCCATGATGCGTGATGCCTATACGCGCATGACAGCCGGACTGCCAACCTATCAGGTTGCCATCCACGAAGCCGCCTTTGCCCGTTTTGACGACAAACTCAGCGACGAGCAGCTTGAAAGCCTGAAGAAAACATTGCAAGACCAAGGGTATGATGCGACCACGCTTGCTGACCAGCTTGGCGTTATAAACAGCGTCATTACCGGTATCACTACCTTCTTGAATGTATTTGCCGCGATTGCCCTGGCAGCCGGTAGCTTTGGAAT
>DASPHS010000088.1:0-2588 GCA_035629475.1 Saccharimonadales bacterium (SeqCode) | reverse complement strand
GATTATATCGAATTCTTTTTTAACGTGAAGAATGTTGAAGATTACCTGAACATCGACCTCAGCAAGACGACACATGGGGAATTAGAAATAGCTGAGATTGGCTTCGTTGATCCGGCGAGTGTTGTTATCAAACCTGAGTTTCTGGCCACCGAGCCACTAGCGGAAGTTATTGCGAGTAACGGGTCTACACGGGTGATTTCTAGGCTCTAAGTTCGCCACGGTAAAAGCCGCAAAAGCATATAAACTTTCCAAATAGCATGTTTAATGTTATAATATAGTTCTATGAGCATGCAAGAGGGCTTTAATCAGGGACCCGATCCAGCACTGATGAGTGAGACAATCATCAGACCCCACCATACAGCAATAATTGCCGCTGTACTTCGGGGTGAACTGGAGTTGGGCGAAATTGCCGATGTTACGCAAGACAACGCGCGGCTGCAAGCTAATACATTCGGACAGAACCACCCTCGGCGGCAAGAGTACAGGGATCGCTACGGTGATGAACCGCAGTTTGCCAGTAGCTTTAATGCCGGCATGACGACCTTTATAAAAGAGTTCATTGAGCTCCCGGACGACGCACCCGTAAAGGCTGCACCCGAGCTTGATGCCATATGCCAGGGCTGTTTTATAGGCAGTCACTGCGACACCGCAATAAAAGTTGACGCTTCATACGCCAGGGCAATACGTTCAACTGCGCGTGTGCTGGGCGTAAGCGAGCAGGTAGCTGAAACCAACGAAGAAGTAACGCTGCGGAGTGGCGGCACCATTCTCGCGCCCGTCCAGCGAATGGACGCCGGAACAGCCCGCCGGATATTTGCTGATGACCGTTATGAACTGCGTACGGCACGAACAGGCTTTGGGCTGGCTGCCGGCCTTGCAATGCGTGGACTTAACAATATTGTGGCCAAGGGTGTGCGATTAGCTGAGCCTCAGCGATGAGATTAATTGCCAAGCGAGCCACCCACCTTGTTTTAATGATTCTCTAGTCTACTTTACGCGATCGTTTGAAAAGTAGAAGAGAGCGTATCCTACTAGGCCAGCAAAGATAATGAGTAGGAGCCATAGGTAGCGCCGCTCTGTCTTTGCGTGGTGATGCCAGTCAATGAGCATAACAACCCCAATAGCAATCAGAATGAGGGGTAGCAGGGTTAATATAATGCTAATAATAGTGGACTGCGCCTGCTCGCTGCCGCTAAGTCGGTGTTGCATGGGTTAAGCCTATAAATCCTTCCGTTGATGAAGTAGGCTAATATCAGCTAGCGAATAGCTTGGGTGTGCCGCTCAACTAGGCACGCTCCTCAAAAGCTCTACCGCACAATATTGCGGATCAATTCGCCGAGAATATAAAAGACATTATGAATAGTCTCG
This sequence comes from Saccharimonadales bacterium (SeqCode), assembly GCA_035629475.1. Taxonomy (GTDB): domain Bacteria; phylum Patescibacteriota; class Saccharimonadia; order Saccharimonadales; family UBA4665; genus JARIHD01. Next base: position 1,220 of record DASPHS010000088.1, on the reverse strand, counting down.
AACAACTTACTCTTGGTTTTCTTGTCTTTGCGTGGTGATGCCATATGGTGCAAGTATACATTAAGGGTTATAAGGACAGTTTTTGTTGTATCGCTGGAGGCGAAACGCAGACATGTCCGGGTCTGATAGGGGTTGTTACCGCAAGGGTGAATGTATAGGGCTAACCTAGTATGAGGTTAGCGTCCTTCAACCTGGCTGGCATGTTGAGCCGCCTGGTCGGCATTCTCCTCGTTCTGCTTCCGGCGCTGCTGTTGCAGCTGGGCCTGAGCTAGCAGCTTTTGCTGCTGAACCTGGTCTTGCACCTGCTCGGCCTGGACCTGATATGCATAGGTCGGCACCGGGGGCGGTGGTTCGTACATCTTCTCTCCTTCCACGAGAGAACGCGCAGCTAGTAAAGTTGCCTTCACGTTAAGCTGCTCCATAAGCAAATTACCTGCACGGGCGATCTGCTTATGTGTACTTGGTGCTCCAAAGCGGAATTGCCAAGGAGCGGATGTTCTATTTGCTGTACGCAGAGCGCACTTAATAAGACTCAACGGCTGGGTGCCGGAATCTTATATTTGGCAAACAGCTGGCAAATGGTGCCAGAGATAAGACTTAAGTGTGGCTGCCAGCGCCGCGCAAACTCATCAAGTTTTTTTGAGAGTGTCTTTCTCTTGCGCGGCAGAATATACGAGGTTACCTCGACATGCAACAGTATGTAGATAATACTACAACAGCAGTTACTTCAAGCTGTAACGGGCGAGTGCAGGTGAATCCATATTCTCGAAGGCTGCACGGAAGTGCGCCAGCGGCTCGTGGCGATAGTCACCGTCGCCCTTGGCGTTCGGATCGTGGAATACAACTTCGACGTCAGTAATCTCAATCAGCACCACGCGGTGAGCGGCAAAGCCTTCCTCGCGGTTGAGTGCCTTACTGTTGAGCACGATGTCGCAAAGACCCGGATTGTTGTACTCTGCAATCACATCGTCCCAGGTTGGCTTGCGCTTGTGGTAGGTAAAGTTGGGGTGGTCAAAGACGGCACGGATGTGCGGCGTTACTTCATTCAGGTCATAGGTATTCTTTTGGTACCACTCAAACTCGTTGGCTGGCAGCGTGCGCTGCAATCCAGGAACACCGTCGGCAATCCAGGCGTCGTAATCGATGACATCGTAGTCAGTAATCTGTAGGCCACGGCCCATCAGCCACTTCCAAATAGGAAATTCCCACACAACATAGCC
>DASPHS010000087.1:0-2092 GCA_035629475.1 Saccharimonadales bacterium (SeqCode) | reverse complement strand
CGAGTATAGTGGAGCTGCTTTGTTCCTGAAGCAGTTTGGCTTCGTAGGCAGCGTCCAGATTTTGCCTGACGTCCGCGTAGTATGCGTCAATTTCCTTAATGTGTTTTAGTACTTCGGGAGCGTACTCGGTAATAGTAGTGTCCAGTATTTTGCCTTCGGTACGGATATTGTACAGGCCGGCAGCCTCGAGAATTGGGTTGCCCTGAATGTAGGGAGGGCTGACGGGTGGCTGCGGGATGCTGCCTGTTAACCCTAGCGCAGCAAGTGATGCAGTGGCTGCCATGCCCGCACGCCGGCTGCTAAGGATGCCGGCGAGCGCTTTGCGTCGCAGGGGTCCTACGAGCCACCATAATGCCACCCCGCCGAGCAGCGCCACGCCACCGCTTTCCCAGGCTTTGCGTTCAAGCTGGTTGGCTGCCGTATCAACGGTGCTCGCAATACCGGCTTGGCTGAACAGCGATTCATAGGCTGCCACGTCAGCGGAGCCTAACGGTTTGCCGTCGGTGGGGATTTCTTTTACGGTAATGCTGACACCGCCGACTTGCAGCGAGCCCAGACGTGCTGGACTTTTGGCCGTAACCGTACCAAGTGGTCCAAGATCGGCTGATACTTCATGAGCAAGGGTAACGTGGGCTGTTGCACGGTGGGGGCCGAGATCGATGTCGGTCTCAGTTCCTAACAGCCCATAGGCTGCCCCACCTACAAATGTTGCGCCTGCCAGCATACCCCGCCCTGCCCATGACTGGACACGCTGCCGCCAGAGAGTGGATTGCTCCTGTGCTGTGTTCGGCTGTTGCTGGTGGACTTCTGGCATACTGTGCAGTGATTTCGTCACTGGGTTGATGCCTATTATATACTCTTTTTGTGGCTAAGCCACTATTCGGCTCTTAGTATTTTTTCAGGCTACCGTCGGCTCGTCGTCGTTCCAGTAGTTGCATGGTCATCAGGTCGCGGGACTGAATGGCGGTGTGGTCTTCGTCGTCGGTCTGCATATAACCGAGGACGATGAAGTCCCCTTGCTGCGGTTTATCCTTTTTGGTTTGGGCGGTTGCAAAGGCCGTGGGTGGCAGGGTGACCGTTATGGCCGCCTGCTTGCCTCTCGCTTTGAATGTTATTTTGTTGCCACTAACAGCGCTGACACGGCCTTCGATGGTTCGGTACGCTTTGGCCCCTTGTTCACTATTGGGGTTGAGGTCGGTCCGGAAGTGCCGTTCATTGCCAGTAAAGCGAGTGTCTTGCTGGAGTGGCGATTCATTCGTCGGTGTATACGCGTAGAGGGTGCGATAGTGAAGCCAGTCGGTGGGCTTGCCGCTGACACATAAGTAGCCGTCATTGCCCTGGCAGGTAGTCAGGCGATTGGTGCCACCAACGTAGGCTGGATTGCCCACGCCGATGTTCATGACGTACTGGGGGCGGATGTCAGTTTTGATGATGTGCGCCGCCTGAATATCGGTCTGTTTGCCCCATGTACCATCAGCCTGTACGATGCGGGTGTTGGTGCTTTCAAAGTAAACCGTATCATTGACCTTCAGGTCGCTCAGCGCTATAGGCTTGCCGTTGTGGAGCGCCTCGGCGTTTTTGGCAAACGGCAGTACATGGGTGAGTGTCTTGCCTTGCGGGTAATACTTGTAGAACTGCTCATAATCACCGACCGGCGTACCAGGCGCGATGGAATCTGGCTGCTCAAAGCCCTGGTAGGTTGTCGCTGCGATAGTAATGGTGGTGGGGGTAATTGCGGTGACAGTGCCAAATGGCGGGTCATTCCTTACGATGCCACAATCTTTGACTGCAACGGTATATTGGCGCTTGGCATCTTCGTTCTGTGCCGTGAAGCCAAGAATGTTGATGTGCGGTTCCAGCCACCGCAGCGCGGCATAGGCGCTACCGGACAGGATAACAAGGCTACCCGTAATGATAGCCACCATCGCAACCTTTGGCAGATGCTTGAAGCGCGTAAACAGTGACTCCTTTTGAGGGGTGACACTAGCAGCGAGGGTCGTTTCAAAATCCTGCCGGCCCTGTGCTTGCAACACCGCTTGCATGGTGCGGGTTACGAATGAAGCATTGCCTACTCCTTTTGGTTTGCTGGCAA
>DASPHS010000086.1:0-17359 GCA_035629475.1 Saccharimonadales bacterium (SeqCode) | reverse complement strand
TGAACAGCTGCCGTGTGCCATCATTCTTGACGATAACCAGCTGTGGGCGTTCAACACGCTCGTACGTTGTGAAGCGGTAGCCGCATTGCGTACAAGCTCGGCGGCGGCGAATTGCCTCTCCATCCCCAGCTTCACGCGATTCGATGACCTTAGTGTCAGTGAACTGGCACTGGCTACATCTCATGCTGCCTACCTCCCCTTACTATTGATAACGTGCATCACCATATATAGTGCTTGTGTTATAAATCATAGCGCCATGTATAGCGTAATGCAATGGAAACTTGGTGTATTAATTAGAACGTCGCTAGACAGTCTTATCTGGATCATCAGGGTCTTGATGATCTTTGTATCGCTTAGCTAAACGGCGCAGAAAAGAGGGCTTTTCTAGCTCGTCGGCTTCGATGTCACTTGAAAGTACCACATCCTGGGGATGGTGCTCGGGACGACGATCCTGGGGCTCATCACGCGTACTTGGCTCTTCGGTTTGCTCGTCGATAGTCCAGATATTGGGCATCGCGTCAGATTTAAAATCTGTGGCTGGATTTTGGTCATCGAGTGTCATGTCAATCGCTGACATATCAGAATCCGATGCCTTGGGTGGCTCTGAATGGGTTAGTATCGGGGTGGCTGGCGTATCGCTTACACCAATAGCATCTGATGAGCGTGCATCGTGAGCCGCAAAGTAGGAAGCATCGAAACCAGTCGCAACGACTGTAATAATCAATTCACCGTCAAGATCAGGACTAATGGTCGCACCAAAGATAATATTCGCATCCGGGTCAGCAGCCGTCGTAATTGTTTCTGCGGCAATATTGATCTCGTGCATCGAAAGGTCATTGCCACCAATAACGTTGAACAAAATGCCCCGTGCGCCGTCGATAGAAACTTCAAGCAGTGGCGAATCAATAGCCTGCTGAGCTGCCTTAATAGCCCTGTCGTCGCCACTTGCTCGGCCAATACCCATCAAGGCTGAGCCAGCATTACTCATAACTGCCTTTACGTCGGCAAAGTCAAGGTTAATAAGACCATGCACGGTAATAAGGTCTGAAATACCCTGCACGCCCTGTCGTAATACGTCATCTGCTACCTTAAAGGCCTCTACTAACGGTGTTTGGCGATCAATAGTCTGCAATAAACGATCGTTAGGGATAATGATAAGTGTATCAACTGACTTGCGAAGACTATCTACGGCCTGTTCCGCATTGCGGCGTCGCTTCTCGCCTTCAAATGCAAAGGGCTTAGTTGCAAAGCCTACAACCAGAATACCCATTTCTCTCGCTGCAGTTGCAACGACATGCCCGGCACCGCTACCAGTACCACCACCGGCACCAATGGTAACAAAAATCATGTCAGCGCCCTCAATGGCCTTCTTGATCTCTTCTATAGATTCAAGTGCGGCACGCTCACCGACAGATGGGTCGGCACCCGCGCCAAGACCACGAGTGGCATCTTTGCCAATATGGATTTTAACTTTGGCTTTGGAATGGTGTAATGCCTGGGCATCCGTGTTGATAGCTATAAACTCTACACCGTCAACGCCTGCGTCGACCATGCGGTTAATAGCTGCACCACCAGCGCCACCGACTCCGATGACTTTAATCCGTGCAAATGTTTCTATAGCTGGTGCGACCTGAGGCATATGCTGCAAACCCTCTCTTTTTTCTTCAACTTATAAGGTGAGTATAGCGTAGTGGCTATTTCAGTTCAATAAACTTATGCGGTACAAAAGGCTATCTATGAGCTACGAGTACTTTGTGTACACAGCTGCTTACCGCTTAAAACGGTTCCACAAATCATCAACCATTTTTAGTGCTCGGGCACTTGTATTGCCCGCCTGGGGCTGATTTACCTCTGGAACGAGTAGCATATCAAGAATCATGAGACCAACCGCTGTAGCATAGGCTGGGTCAGCCACCGTGTCAACGAGACCGGAGACCGATCGTAGTTTCCCTACCCGCGCGGCAAGCTGCATTTTGTCTTTAGCAAATTCTGCAACACCCGGTAGCTTCGCAGTGCCACCCACCAATACCACGCCACCAGGCAGTTTTTGTGCTCTGTGGATTCGTGATAGTTCCTTTTGGATGTACTCAAAAAGTTCTTCTACACGAGCTTCAGTAATCATAGCTATTTCTTCAGCCTTAAACAGATGGTCCTGATCATGCACTCGTACGCGTACATCACGCTTAGGTACTTCGCCGCCAAGTGCTGCATAGCGGATCTTAACAGCTTCTGCTACATCAAGGTCTGTTTTAAGGCCAATGGCAAGATCGTTGGTAATATGCATGCCGCCAATTGGCAATACGGCAACATGCTGCACCTCTCCATCCTCTAAGACGACAATATTCGTCGTTCCTGCACCGATATCAATAAGTACCGTGCCGGCTTCTTTTTGCTGACGGTCTAGCACCGCTTCAGCTGCAGCAAGGCTCGAGAGGGTGTGGTTATTAGGGGCCACCTGAGCCCTCTCAAGTGCCATGTCAAGATTACGGAGGTTGGGCGTAGCAGCAGTTACAATGTGCGTATCAACCTCTAGGCGCACACCATTCATGCCAACCGGATCCTTAATATTCTCTTGACCATCCAAGCGATAATTTTTAGCAAATACCTGAATAATTTCTCGATTGGATGGCAACTGCACAATGGTAGCCGCCTCTTCAACACGCATACGATCTTCTGGGGTTATTTCACGATTAGCGGCACTAATCGCAATGACGCCCTTTGAATTCATACCGCCCACATGGGCGCCGTTTACATTTACCGTAGCCGCATGAATGCGCATACCTGAGACACGCTCAGCTTCAGTCAGTGCCTGAACAATTGCTTCGGTGACATCTTCAATGTGAACTACAACGCCGCGGCGCATACCCAGATTGGGCGAGCTGCCATGACCCACGACTGATAATTTATTCGGGTTAGCAGGATCGGCCATGCCAACTACGCAGCGCACTGCACTGGTGCCTACGTCGAGGCCAATAAACGGTGTTGAAGCGGGATCGCGCATATGAACGCAGTATAGCGCTTATCCTTACGTATGAGCAAGTTTTTATACTTTCGTGAGTATTTCGCAACCTGTAGGCGTCACGAGGACGGTATGCTCAAACTGTGCGGACCATGTGCCATCGAGCGTTACGAGCGTCCAGCCATCCCGCAGCTGAGCGATGCCAGGCTGCCCGAGAGTGGTAATCGGCTCGATTGCAATTGTCATACCAGCCTTCAGGACAGGACCACTTCCCGCACGGCCATAGTTAGGAATATCAGGACTCTCGTGGAGCTCATGACCAACGCCGTGACCTACAAGCTCGCGCACAATGCCCAATTTATATTTCCGCAGTGTGCGCTCGATAGCGGCCGAAATATCTCCGACGCGCGCACCGGCCTTAACAACGCGTAAACCATCATGGAGTGCTCGCTCTGTGCCTTTAATGAGCCGGTCAACATCAGGCGATGGTTTGTTGCCGATACAAACGGTTATACCTGAATCGGTCACCATACCCTTATACGTAACACCAAAATCATAATTAACGACGTCCCCTTCCTTCATGGGAATATCGGTCGGTATTCCGTGCTGCACCGTATTATTAACAGATATGCAGATAATATCAGGGTAGCCATAGAAGCCTAGAAATGCTGGCTCACCACCAAGAGCCTGAAGTTCTTTTTTGGCGATAGCTGACATATCTTTTGGGCTCAAGCCGGGGGCGCTCTTTTGGCGAAGCACTTCGAGGACAGTAGCTAACATTCGACCACTTTCGCGCATTGCAGCTATCTCGGCATCTGTTTTAGGATTCACTACACTCCCCTAGTCTATACAGTTTAGGATAGCATCATGAACGTCGCGAGGACTCTGAGAGGCGTCAATATTGTGTACGAGCACACCCTCTTCCTTGAAGTGATCGAGGATTGGGAGCGTGACAGCTTGGTACTCTTCAAATCGCTTGGCTATCGCTTCATCGGTATCGTCTTGGCGCCCTCGTGAGAGCAAACGATCCTTGACGACATCCTCCGACGCATCGAGATTAATAATTGCCGTCAGCTTAAAGCGCTCACGCTGTACCTGATCAAGCAGCCAATCTGCCTGTGGAATTGTGCGCGGAAAGCCATCCAGAATGAATTCTTGTTTAGCATCAATTAAATCAAAGACTTTATCTAGGATCATAACCATCTCAATGTCGCTAAGTAACTTACCTTGCAACATTTCCTGACGACGCTTGCCTGTAACAAGCACACGCAATATTTCACCGGTCGAAATCCATGCATAGCCGTGCTCGTCAGCCAGGATCTTGCCCTGCATGCTTTTACCGGCACCAGCAACACCAGTTAAAATAATCATAAGTTAAAGCCTTTCTTTTACAAGCTGCGCAATCCGTGCGCCATCGGCTTGGCCGCCAACCTTTTGCTTCACGGCGGCAATCACCGGACCCATAGACTGCATACCGGATGCCCCAATTTCAGAGATGAGCGCATCGATAACTGCAATGAGCTCTTCTTCGGATAGCTGCTTGGGGAGATAGGCTTCAATGATCACCTTCTCGGCCAATTCAGCGTCAGCCCTTTTCTCATCACCACCCTTGAGATATAAGTCAGCGCTCTCCTGTCGCTTTTTTGCCTCTTTAGCAAAAAGCGCGAGCACTTCATCGTCTGGCAGGCCCTCATCACGAACGCCTTTTGCCACTTCCGCATACAAGATCACACTCTTAAGACCGCGCAAAACAAGGGCGCGGTCTTTATCGCCTGCTAGCAAGGCTGTTTTCAGGTCTTGCTCGAGTTGCTGTTTCAGCATTGCTTAGCGCTGGCCGAGCTTAATCTTCTTGAGTTTCTGTGCTTTACGCTGTTGGCGAACGATTGCCTTAAGGCGACGCTCACGCTTGCTAATAGGCTTCTCAAAGTATTGAGCGCCCTTCACAACAGCGATTACACCTGCTTGCTGAACCTTACGGTTAAAGCGGCGCAGTAAATTCTCTAGTGATTCTTTTCCGTCTTTGCGTGTAACTTGTATCATTTCGTTTCCTATTCTACCGTAACAGAGATGGTTTTGCAATATTTATTGTCTGATTAGCTAGCCGAGGCTATACCATTTGCTTCTTTTGCTGCGTAGCCCGTTGGCTCTTCAGCACAATACTCTGCAGTTCCTTAAAGATCGGGAACTGCTTGTTTGTATGATAGATCTTTGTATTGCCTTGTTTTTCAGAAATGAGAAAGCCTACTTTTTCGAGGCGCTTAAGCTCACGCTGTATATTGCCCGCATCTTCTTTAATAAGTTTTGCGAGACCCCGAACGTGCGTCTTGAAGTCGGGGTACTTGGCATAGATCACAATGATCTTTCGTCTAACTCGTGAGGTGATAAATACGTCTAACATAAGCTTGTATTGTTATTCAAACAACGTGATGAAAGTATAGCGGCTAAAACGGCTGTTTTCAACCCGGAATTTCAGTTTTATTGTCTGATAAACATATACTATACATATGCACTACATCGAGGTAATGGTAGGCGGGGCAAGCTATCACGGCGATGAGGCACTTACCTACGCGAGTGATGCAGCCCTTGCAAAAGGCACTATTGTCATAGTGCCTCTTCGCAATGCCAAAAACCTGGGCGTCGTTATGGCCACAGTGCCCGCCCCTTCTTTTAAAGCTAAAAATATCTTGGATATACCTGATGTCCCTGCCTTGTCAGAGCGTACTCTGGAGTTGATGCTTTGGATGAAGGCCTACTATCCAAGCTCAGCCGGCATTATAATGCAGCAGTTCCTCCCCAAACAGTTGCCCAAAAAAGCAGTTCTCCCCGCCCCGCCAGCCATAGACCTTGATGTCGAATTACCCCCACTTACTCATGACCAAGAGAATGCCCTTGATTCTATCGGAGACCAGGGTATGCATCTTTTGCATGGCGAGACCGGGACCGGTAAAACTCGAGTATATATTGAGTTGACACGGAGAGCGATTGCCGAAGACAAGTCAGCAATTATTCTAACCCCTGAAATTGGCCTCACATCACAACTTGCCCATGACTTCCAAACAATTTATGGAGATCGGGTTATCGTTATCCATTCGCAACTTACCGAAGTAACCCGTCAGCGTATTTGGCTGTCGCTTCTTAAGCAGGAGGGCCCTGTAGTAATCATAGGGCCTCGCTCAGCCCTTTTTAGCCCATTAAGCAACGTTGGCGTTGTGGTTATTGATGAATCCCACGAGACGGCCTACAAACAAGATCAAGCCCCCTACTATCACGCAACAAGAGTCGGCTCAAAACTAGCCCAAATACATGGCTGCCCCATAGTGCTTGGATCGGCTACTCCACTTGTGGTTGATTACTTTATGGCGAAAATGCGTCAGCGACCTATCGTACGTATGCTCGAAACAGCCAGCACCAAGGATGCGACTAAAAGCACCGTCAGCGTTATTGATTTACGAGACAGATCAAAATTTACAAAAAAATCATACCTATCAGACGAGTTAATCGCGGCAGTAGCCGAAACGGTCGGCCGCGGCGAGCAAGCTTTACTGTTCCTAAATAGGCGTGGAACTGCCCGTGTAGTATTTTGCGAACAATGTGGCTGGCAGGCGCTTTGCCCCCACTGCGATATTCCACTCGTATACCATGGAGATACACACATAATGCGTTGTCATACCTGCGACTTCCACGCCCCCGTGCCCATCAGTTGTCCTGAATGTAAGCACCCATCTGTCGTATTCAAAAATGTTGGTACAAAGGCAATTGTTGAAGAGGTGAATAAGCTGTTCCCGGAAGCAAGAGTGCAGCGCTTCGATACTGACAACAAAAAGGAAGAACGCGTAGAGCAGCACTACCATGCGCTCCGTAACGGTGATATAGACATTATTATTGGCACACAAACGCTCGCTAAAGGGCTTGATCTGCCTAAGCTTGGGTTAGTAGGCGTTATTATTGCTGATACAAGTCTCTACTTTCCTGACTTTAGTGCCCAGGAGCGGACATATCAACTGCTGAGCCAGGTACTTGGACGCGTAGGGCGTGGACACAGGGCAAGCAAAGCCATACTTCAAACCTACTCTCCTGAGAGTCCCTTACTAGCAGCAATATTAACAAAAGACTGGGATACCTTTTATGAGAGCGAGATCAACGAGCGTAAAACATTCTTATTCCCGCCATACTGCTATCTGCTCAAATTAACATGCAAGCGAGCGAGCCAGGCCAGCACCGAGCGGACCGCAGAGGCCTATGCTAAACAGCTACGCTCATCAGGTATGCGTATACTCATAGAGGGGCCTGCCCCTGCCTTCCACGAAAAAGTCCAGAATAAGTACCAGTGGCAACTTATCGTTAAGACAAAAGATCGGGGCGAGTTAATAAAAATTATTCAGCACCTTCCGAGTGGCTGGTCTTATGACATTGACCCGATGAACCTGCTATAAGAGTGTTGAGCATCTGTTAAAAAGTAGCTATACTCTCTTGTAATGGACAAAAGCAGCATTATCTTTTTGCCTAATGAACATCTTAGGCAACGCTCAAAAAAAATCGGTATTGTTTCCGATGAAGTTAAAGACCTCATTGAGGGCATGAAAAATGCCACCATTGACTGGGAAGAGAGCCGTGAACACGAAGTTGGGGTAGCTTTAGCAGCGATACAGGTTGATCAACCCCTGAGGATTGTCATTATTCGTGATAATTTTGACAACAAGAGTGACAAGAATTTTACTGTTTTTATCAATCCTGAGATTACGAAGTATGAAGGGAAAATTGAGCATGACTTTGAAGGATGCCTTAGCGTTCCTGATGTATATGGCAAGGTGCCGCGCTACACAAAAGTGCGCGTGCGCGCTCAAGATGAGGCCGGCCGGTTCTTTCGGGTTACAGCTGAAGGATTCCTGGCTCGAGTATTTCAACACGAAATTGATCACACCAATGGCATCGTCTTCGTAGATCGGATAAAAGAGGACGCTGACGCCTTCTTCAATCTTCGCAATGACGGCCACCTAGAAAAGCTCGATTATGAAAAAGACATCAAAACCAATAGTATTCTTTGGTAGCGGCCCGGTCGCCGCAGAGAGCTTACGCCTTCTGGCTCGCGACTTTACCATAGAGGCCGTAGTCACTAAGCCAAGGGCACCGCATCACAGAGGCCCAGTTCCTGTTATTGAGCTTGCCGAAGCGCTCCAGTTACCGATATATACCGTTGAAAATAAGAGCACCCTCGATACGCTGATCGATCAAGACCCATTTCAAGCGGAGCTAGGCGTACTTATTGATTTTGGCATTATAGTTTCGCAGAAAGTCATAGACTACTTCCCTCTTGGCATTATAAATAGCCACTTCTCGATATTACCCGAATGGCGAGGAGCTGATCCTATCACTTTTTCAATCTTAAGCGGCCAACCCGATACCGGCGTCAGTCTTATGCTACTAACCGCAGGCATGGATGAAGGTCCTTTAATCGCCTACGGTAGCTACGACTTGCCACCAGCAATCACTACCCCCGAGCTTACGGATGGGCTCATTGATCTTAGCCATGCATTATTGATAGAAATGATACCGCAGCATATTGAGAAGCAACTTCAAGGAATTGACCAGCGCGTAACAAGTCGCGACGAATCCTATTCCCGCAAGCTTACGAAAGATGATGGCACTCTTGATTGGACAAAGCCTGCAGCCGTTTTGGAGCGTGAAATTAGAGCTTTCATTGAATGGCCTAAAAGCCGAGCCAAGCTAGGTACCGTTGAGGCCATCATCACAAAAGCTCATGTCGCAAAAGATTCGGGTAAGGCAGGAAGTACGACGATAATTGATAAGTTGCCTGCCGTTTACACTGCCGACGGTGCGTTTATTATTGATAGGCTTAAACCTATGGGTAAAAAAGAAATGACCGGCGAAGCATTCCTCGCCGGTTATAAGCACGCATTTCTAAATTAATCGTTAGGCTGGTTGGCCGTAATTACCACCCTGCCCCTGGTCGCCCTGCTGGGGTTGCTGAGGTGGGTAAGGCTGCGGCTGCTGTCCATACGGCTGCTGCGGCATAGGTTGGGGCTGATACTGCTGCGGTTGCTGGCCGTATCCAGGCTGTTGCATGGGTTGCTGTTGGGACTGCATTTGAGGTTGGCCATAGTAAGGCTGCTGGGGCTGCATCTGGGCAGGTCCTGCGGGTGGCATGGGTTGGTACGGTGCCGGCGCCCCATACTGAGGCTGTGGTTGTTGCATAGGCTGTTGATACTGCTGTTGTGGCATTTGCTGTTGTGGCTGCTGCATTGGTTGCGCAGGCATTGCTTGTTGCTGTTGGCTGGAAGCGAGAATCTGCGGCGCAACCTGTTTGATTTCGCCCTTAAGCTTTTCAAATTCAGCAGCGACAACGTCTTTATAGTTTGGGAAGTTAGCCTCAAGCCAACGTAATGCTCCTGCTTCATCATTGCGGTTGATAAAGTCCTCAAATTCGTTCAGCTGCGCATCGGTCATCTGCTTCGCCAGTTCCATACCTACACGCATTTCAAGCGTCTCATAGATATGAGCAAGCATTTTCTTCTTTTCTTCTGGTGGTAGCGCGGCCAGGCCGAGCTCTTGTAATAAGTTGTCGTCAAGTTTGATCATGATTACCTATCTATTACCGTATTAATTTCATTGTAGCATGGATGCTGCAGCGTATTATCTACAGACTTCGTGCAATAGTTTCGCGCTTGAAGAACTCTACTCGGTCACCATCTTGGAGATCCAGGCGGGTTGTTGTCTTTATGTTAGCACCGCACATTTCACTTTCAAATACTTCCTTAGCGTCTTGAGGGCCACGCTTCAAATTGGTCACCTCAACCTCAGCTAATAGGTCGTCGCCACGGAATACACGTGCCAGCGAGGGCGCTATCAGCTTACCCTTAGTTACTTCACCACCGCAAATAACTTCAGTTTTTGTTGTCTTAAACACACCACGTATAACCAATCTTCCAAGTTCAGTCTCAACTACCTCTGGTGGGAGCAGCTCAGTGAGGCCTTCCTTGACGTCATCGATTAGCTCGTAGATAACCGTATACAGCTTGATCATTATCTTATCGCGGCTAGCAAGACGTTTGATGTTTGTTGGCGCTTGTACGTTAAAGCCGTAGATAACAGCATTACTGGTACTTGCAGTGTGTAGGTCATTTTCGGTAATTGCCCCGACACCTGAGCTGACAATATGAACAGCAACTTCTTCAGTATCCATAGCCTTAAGACTATCAATTACCGATGTAAGGGAGCCCTGGACGTCAGCGCGGATGATAACGTTTAACTCTTGTACCTTGTTATTCCTGTTAATCATGCGTATGAGCTCACTGCTGCTCATGTCGTTTCGCTGGCTAGCACCTTGCCTATCGGCTGTAGTCTGCTGGGACTGTAAGCGTGCAGCTTTCTCGTCCTTTACTACGATAAATTCATCGCCGAACTCAGGTAAGTTCTTAAAGCCCACTATGACAACTGGGGTTGAAGGCGTAGCTTTCTTTATTGCGACGTCGCTTGTAGTCTCAAGGTTACGTACTTTAGCATACGTAGAGCCGGCAACAATAAATTCACCTACTGAAAGTGTACCCTCTTCAATAAGAGCATTGGCAACAGGACCACGGCCCTGCTCAAGATGAGATTCAATAATAAGACCGCGTGCCGTACCTTGCTCTTCAGCCTTGAAATCTTCGACATCAGCTACGAGCAATATCATGTCAAGCAGCGTATCAATACCCTGCTTTGTCTTTGCCGATACTTCAACAATAACAGTATCGCCGCCCCACTCTTCAGGGAGTAGTTCATGTTCAGCGAGCTGTTGCTTCACGCGATTAGCGTCAGCGCCCTCTTTATCAATCTTATTCATAGCTACGATGATTTTTACGCCAGCTTTACGCGCAAAACGAATAGCTTCAACAGTCTGGGGCTTAACACCATCATCAGCAGCTACGACTATTATAGCGATGTCGGTCAGATGAGCACCGTGCTCGCGGATGGCTGCAAAAGCTTCATGTCCTGGCGTGTCTAGGAATGTAATAGCACGCTTATTGTGGACTATCTGGTATGCGGAAATGTGCTGGGTAATACCGCCTGCTTCACCCTTGGCAACTTGTGCACCTCGGATTGCATCAAGCAAGCTTGTTTTGCCATGGTCAACGTGCCCCATAACCGCAACAACTGGCGGACGCGAAACAGCGGTTGTACTATCCGTACGGCGCTTTTCGCGGACCGACACTGGTTGCGCCTGGACCTTCTTAGCAAGAGTTACGTCCAGCCCCAGTTCTTCTACGATGATTTGAGCGGTATCGAGATCGATCCGCTCATTAATCGTAGCCATAACGCCATTCTTCATTAACTCACCAATCAAACGAGTGGCGGGTAGTGAAAGCTTTTCGGCGAGAGCGCCGACCGTAATCATATCTTCGATTTCTATGGTTCGAGCCATATGTCAGCACTCCCTTTCCGAATTAGCTAGACGTTACATATTTTCGCTATTTATTTAGCGCTTTTGAGGCTCAAGGCAATTTTACGAGCATCAGTATCAATGTCGATTACCTTAAACTGCTTCTTTTCGTTGAGCTGGAAGATCTGCTGAGGATCAACAGTCTCGTCATCGCTCATCTCTGATACATGTACAAGTGCTTCCACACTTGGGCTCAGCTGTACGAATGCACCAAATGGAGTAATACGAGTGATCTTACCCTCAACGATATCACCCTTACTGAAAGCTTTAACTTCCTTCAACCATGGGTCTTCGGTCATTTGCTTCAGGCTCAGGCTCAGACGATCTTTATCGATAGCGATGATTTTAGCGCTAACAGTATCGCCAACCTTTACGTAGTTGCGGGGGTCTTCAACGCGTTCCCAAGAAATTTCGGAGATGTGAATCAAACCTTCAATACCTGCAACATTTACGAATGCACCGAAGTCGATAACACCAGTCACGACGCCTTCAACAACGTCGCCAACCTTAAGCTCGGCAAAGCGGGCTTGCATGTCATCTTTTACAGCTTCCTTCTCAGAGAAGATAAGCTTGTTGTCCTTGCGGCTCACATCCAGAATGCGTACGCGTAGTGGCTTGTTAACCAAAGCGTTAAGCTTCTGCAGGATTTCATCCTTATCAGCGCCTGATACGCGTGGGTAGTGGCCAGCTGCAAGTTGGGATACGGGAAGGAATCCACGGATACCTTCGAGCTCAACAAGCAAACCACCGCGGTTAGCGTCGTATGGGCTAACTTCAATAATTTCCTGACCCTCGAATACACGGCGGAGTTCATCCCAACCACGGTCCTTTGCGGCACGCTTCATGCTCAGTAGCGCGTAGCCTTCGTCCAACTCGGGGTCGATAACACTTACTGTTACCTTCTGTCCAAGCTCCAGGACTTGACCATGGCCAATTTCGCGGCGCATAACGACACCGACGCCCATCGCACTCAAGTCGATCCAGATCTCGTGTTTTTTAATCGAACTAACAACACCTTCAACAACATCACCAGCCTCAAGGTGCTTGATGTCGCTGTCAGCGAGCAGTTCATCCATTGTTATAGTAGTTTTTGACATGTTTTACATGCCTCCTTGTAATGTATTTCTGTCGCTTATTTTAGAGAATATAAAACAAGCGCAAGATTACCTGTATTATAACGGTTTTTACTCCTTAGGTCAAAAGCTGATACCTATAGCAAGCTTTGTGACTGCCGTGCTACACTGACAGTATGTATTTAGGGATAGACATTGGGGGCACAAAAACGCTGATTGCCAGCCTCAACAATCATGGCGTAATTACTGAGTCTAAAAAGTTTCCTACCCCTCCTGTTTATGCTGATTTCCTTCGGGAACTATCATCAAATGTTGCATCTTTATCAACAAAAGAGTTCATTGCAGCTGGCGTAGCTGTCCCCGGGAAACTTAACCGATCCGAAGGAATTGCAGAAGCTTTTGGCAACCTGCCGTGGAAAAATATACCTATACGGCGCGATATACATCGCATGCTTAAGGTGCCGGTGGTTATCGACAACGATGCTAATCTCGCTGGCCTATCCGAGGCAATGCTACTAAAGCAGCACGCATGCGTACTATACGTTACCGTCAGTACCGGCATTGGCACTGGTATCATTACCGATCGCCAGATTGATCCTGAGTTTGCCGATTCCGAAGGTGGACATATGATGCTCGAGCATAAAGGCAAATTAGAAATGTGGGAGCATTTCGCTTCCGGTAAGGCAATTGTTAAGCGCTTCGGAAAGCGCGCCAGTGATATCAATGATAAGGCTACCTGGAAGATAATAGCCCATGATATTGCTTACGGACTCTACGACCTTATCGCCTTCATACAGCCAGATGCAGTAGTGCTAGGCGGTGGCGTCATGGAACACCTCGACAAGTTTGACGGATTGCTCCATCAAGAACTAGATCGTTACCAGACCCCACTCACGCCGATACCTCCAATCTACAGGGCGCAGCGCCCTAATGAAGCCGTCGTTTATGGCTGCTACGATCTAGCAAAGAGTGTCTATGGAAAAGCTCGTTCCTAAACTCCAAGCTACTTTCACTCAATTTATCTTTATGCCCGGCCGGCGTGCATCCTGGTCGCCAGAATTGAAGCGTATTACTTACATAAACACACCAGAAGATACAAGCCTGTGGGCTTTGCTGCATGAACTCGGACATGCTCTTGCCGGACACACAACCTACGACAGTGATATTGCGCTTATCCGTAAAGAGACTGAGGCCTGGCATAAAGCCACTGAAGTTAGTCTGCACTACAACATAACAATTAACGAGGAGCACATTCAACAGTGCCTAGATACGTATCGTGATTGGCTATACAAGCGAAGCACCTGCCCGGTCTGCGAGGGACATGGTATTCAAACTGCTCAGAGTGCCTATGGATGCTATAACTGTGGCAGCGCATGGCAAGTAAGCGCAGAACGCTTCTGCAGGCCATATAGAGCCTTGAGTGTATTACATTAAAAGACCAGCCACTTGGGCTGGTCTTTTAATGTAATACCGTCCTTACTTAAGCAGCAAGGTCGAAGTCAGACTTCTTTGTACGGCGAGAAATGCGGCCGCCAAGGGCACCAGCACGAGCTGCACGCTCACGACCAGTTAAACCATCTTTGCCCTTTGCATCGCTGGCAAAACCACCGGTGCGGCCTTTCTTGCCACCCATAGCACCAATACGTGCGTAGAACTCTGGGCCATACTTCTTCTTGTTAGTCTCTGCAGCCGCGCGGCCACCGTTTTTAGTTCCAGCCATGTCTGTAAACCTCCGTTAGATAATTACTCCACTTCCGCACCCAGAAAGTAAAAGAGGGCCCGCCATAAAGACAGGTACCCTCTTACTTTCTCACGAAATTAAGCTTATGATAACACGCTATTGCGCTCATGTCAATATTTAATCATTAGAATGTTCATAGAGATTAAAAAAGAACTCCCGAAAGAGTTCTTATAAAGATAAAAGCCACCCTATTCGGATGGCTTTTATATAATTCGGCACCGTGCTATTTTCCCAGGGGTGGGCCCCAAGTATTGTAACCGCTACGAGGCTTAACTTCTGTGTTCGGCATGGGAACAGGTGTTGCCCTCGCGCCATGGGCACCGATCACGCAACCTATTTAAGGTAACGAGATCGATGACCATTTCCGCACGAAATTTAGAAATGGAAGCGTCTTAATGACAAACGGATTGCTTACCTTTGATGGTAAACACCAATAACTAGTCAATGCACTTCTCTCATTCATGCCATCCGAAGATGCCAGAATGAGAGAACGTAAAAAGTCGATGGGACTATTAGTATGCTTCGGCTCCATATATTACTATACTTCCACCTTGCACCTATCAAACTGATCGTCTTTCAGTGTCCTCATAGGGAAATCTAATCTTGAGGTCAGTTTCGCGCTTAATATGCTTTCAGCGCTTATCTGGTCCGCACATAGCTACCCAGCCATGCCATTGGTATGACAACTGGTACACCAGCGGTGCGTCCACCCCGGTCCTCTCGTACTAGGGGCAGATCCTCTCAAATTTCCTAGCGTCCACAGCGGATATAAACCGAACTGTCTCACGACGTTCTGAACCCAGCTCACGTACCTCTTTAACCGGCGAACAGCCGGACCCTTGGGACCTGCTCCAGCCCCAGGATGAGATGAGCCGACATCGAGGTGCCAAACAGCGCCGTCTATGTGAACTATTGGGCGCTATAAGCCTGTTATCCCCGGGGTAACTTTTATCCGAAAGCGCTGCCGATACCACACTCATGTACATAAATGTACGGACAGCGGAAAACTTACTCCTACTTTCGTACCTGCTCGGCTTGTTGGCCTCACAGTCAAGCTAGCTTATGCGTATACACTATCGATTCGATTTCCATCCGAACCTAGCTAACCTTTGAACGCCTCCGTTACTCTTTAGGAGGCAACCGCCCCAGTTAAACTACCCATCAGACACGGTCCCGTTACCGGAAGTAACACTTGATGTTGTCTTCATTACAATGAAGTATCCAGTATTATTTGCGGTAACGGTTAGAATTAAACTATAACAAGGGTGGTATTTCACCGGTGACTCCACCTAGGCTAGCGCCTAGGTTTCAAAGTCTCCCACCTATGCTACACATGTTATAGCTCAATACAATGTCAAACTGTAGTAAAGCTCCACGGGGTCTTTTCGTCCTGCTGCGGACAGACGGCATCTTTACCGTCAATGCACTTTCACCGAGCTCTTCGTCGAGACAGTACCCATATCATTACTCCATTCGTGCGGGTCAGAACTTACCTGACAAGGAATTTCGCTACCTTAGGACGGTTATAGTTACCGCCGCCGTTCACTGGGGCTTCAGTTCAAGCCGTGAAGCTCTCCCCTTAACCTTCCAGCACCGGGCAGGAGTCAGCCCCTATACATCCACTTTCGTGTTAGCAGAGACCTGTGTTTTTGGTAAACAGTTGCATGGGTTCCTTAGCTGCGGCCCCGTCACACTATCTACCACGATAGTGAACTTATGGGCTCAGCTTTCTTTTCTCTCGATATTGCTCGCGACAGACCATAGTAAGAAGTTATAAACTTACTTGGTCATCATATGTTTTCCTGAAAAGAAAACTGGCAAGTCACTAGTGATAAACACTGTGACGGGGCAGACCTTATCCCTAAGTTACGGTCGCTGTATTGCCGAGTTCCTTGACGAAGAATCACTCGTACACCTTGGTCTACTCGACCTGAGCACCTGTGTCGGTTTGCGGTACGGGTAGCTATGTACACGCGTTAGGTAGCTTTTCTAGTCAGCACCTTCACTGAGATTCGACCTAAAGGTCGTTTCATTCGTAGCCGTTTCTGCTACTTAGACGGATATAACCATGAATCCGCCTCAGCTAATATGCCGCGCACGCCTAACAATACATAACTAGTACGGGAATATTAACCCGTTGTCCATCGCCTACGCTACGCGCCTCGGCTTAGGACCGACTAACCCTGGGACGATTACCGTGGCCCAGGAAACCTTGCTCTTTCGGTGGGCAGGATTCTCACCTGCCTTATGGTTACTCATTCCAACATTCTCACTTGTTACCGCTCCACCAGACCTCGCAGTCCAACTTCAACGCAATAACAACGCTCCTCTACCACTCCTAGTAAACTAGAAATCCATATCTTCGGTGCTATGCTTAGCCCCGTTACATTTTCCGCGCAAGATCTCTTGACGAGTGAGCTGTTACGCACTCTTTAAATGAATGGCTGCTTCTAAGCCAACATCCTCGCTGTTTAAGAAATCTCACCTTGTTTCCCACTGAGTATAGATTTTGGGACCTTAGATGATGGTCTGGGCTGTTTCCCTTTCGTGCGACGAGCTTAGCCCCGCCGTACTGACTGCCGCGATTACACAAATAGTATTCGTAGTTTGTTAAGGGTGGGTACCGTTGCCAGCCCCAGTCCTTTACAGAGCTCTACCCCCAATTGCTACCACTTGACGCTAGCCCTAAAGCTATTTCGAGGAGAACCAGCTATCTCCAAGTTCGATTGGCATTTCACCGCTAACCACAGGTCATCCAAGAGCTTTACAACGCTCCCTGGTTCGGTCCTTCACTGCGTGTTACCGCAGCTTCAACCTGCCCATGGTTAGGTCACCTGGTTTCGGGTCTAATCCCGTGCACTAAATCGCCCTATTCAGGCTCGCTTTCACTGTGGCTCCGTCACTTGACTTAACCTTGCACTAGAAATTAACTCGCTGGATCGTTCTACAAAAAGCACGCCGTCACATCCGAAGATGCTCCGACTCCTTGTAGGCACACAATTTCAGGATCTATTTCACTCCCCTCCCGGGGTTCTTTTCACCTTTCCATCGCTGTACTAGTTCACTATCGATCGTATATTATATTTAGCCTTGGCTGGTGGTCCAGCCGGATTCAGACAGGGTTTCTCGTGCCCCGCCCTACTCGATAA
>DASPHS010000085.1:0-3803 GCA_035629475.1 Saccharimonadales bacterium (SeqCode) | reverse complement strand
GTGAAAGCGCCTATAAAAAAGAGACCCTCTTGCGAGAGTCTCTTGTATTTATTACCGGGCAGCTTAGGCGTGGGCGCCTGCTGAACGGTGTGACCGGGCAGCAAATGCCGCGTAGGTAGCCAGCGCACCAGCACCTAAGTGGAAAATGATGTCAAAGCCGGTTAAACCGGATGGCAGCAAACCCCAGAGGGTTGAGTTGATGAGGCCAAGCACCGCCATACCGATGTACAGTACGCCGGTAAAGGCTAAGACGTTGTGTACAAAGCTGTCTGACGCGCGGCCAAACCCTGCATACAGTAAGGCGCCTGCCAGACCAACACGCAGTACATCGAGTACGATGTTGGCGTTCATCAGGCCGAACAGGTGGCCATCTTCTACGAAGAAACCGAGCACTGCGAGCACTGCTACCAAAATACCAAACATTTGAGCTAATCGTTTTTGCATATATGTCTCCTTCTCATTGACAGTGCTTACTATTGTAGTTTTATTGATGTTATGTCACAGTAAGCTATTTTACAGAGATAGAATGAATATTCTTACGCCGTAGTCGGTTCTGTGGCGATTTCCCACGGCTTCATGACCACCTTAATGCAGTTGTCTTCTTTCTCGCGGAAAACACGGTAGGCGTCCGGGGCTTCACTGAGGGGTATGGTGTGCGTTATGACGAATGAAGGGTCAACTTCACCGCGCGCAATGCGCTCCAGGAGCCGGGGAATGTACTTGTGGGTGTGGGTCTGGCCCATCCGGAACTGCAACCCTTTATTAAAGGCTGCTCCCAGCGGGAACTTGTCGACCACGCCACCGTACACGCCGGGGATTGAAATGGTGCCACCCTTCCGGCAGGCATTGATAATCTGGCGCAAGGCCGTGGGGCGGTCGGTCTCCAGTTTAGTCATATGCTTAGCCTTGTCGTACAGTCCGGACAAACCGGCGCTGTGCGCTTCCAGCCCAACGGCATCAATGCACTTGTCTGGGCCGCGGCCATCGGTCAGGTCTTTGAGAATTTGGACAATGTCCTTTTCTTTGTCAAAATTGAGTGTCGTACTGGCGCTTTCCAGCCCAGCCATGTCCAAGCGTTCGTTTATCCGGTCGATAACAATAACATCTTTGGCCCCCAGCAACCGGGCACTCTTGGCAGCCATCTGCCCTACTGGGCCGGCACCCCAGATGGCAACGGTATCACCCTCTTCGATATCGCAGTTTTCAGCGGCCATATAACCGGTGGGGAAAATATCAGTCAGGAAAAGTACTTTCTCGTCAGGGAGTGAATCGGGCACCTTGAAGGTGCCGACGTGGGCATAGGGTACGCGGACGTACTGGGCTTGGCCACCAGGATAGCCGCCAAAAAGGTGGGTATAAGCAAACAGGCCGGCCGGTGACTGGCCATACATTGCTTCTACGACGTCGCGATTGGGGCTGGGATTCGTTTTGTCACACAGGGAATACAGCTGGCGGACACAAAAGAAACACTCGCCACAAGCAATATTAAACGGTACGACAACGCGGTCCCCCACTTGTACATGGGTAACTTTTTCGCCCAGCTCGACAACCTCGCCCATAAATTCGTGACCCATAATATCGCCGTCTTCCATGCCGGGTATGTAGCCGCCATACAAATGTAGGTCGGAGCCGCAAATGGCGGTGCTGGTCACCTTGATGATGGCATCGGTGGGGTCAATCAGATGAGGATCGGGAACTTCGTCAACCGATACGTTGGTCTTCCCGTGATATACAACGGCTTTCATAAAAAAGACCCCCTATTCCTGAGGGTCTTTTTTAGCTGCTTTGCGGACGCGCTCTTGGGCTTCTTTGACGCTGTCCTTGCTCTCGTCAACGATGTCCTGGGCGCGGTCAGAAATCTCGCTGGCCTGCTGTTTGGCGGCGTCCTTTTGCTCGTTCATCTTATCCATGGCCTTCATGCGGGCTTGTTGGGCTTTGTCCTTCAGCTGTGCACGGGTTTCGTCGCCTTTGCGGGGAGCGAAGAGCAGTCCGGCAGCAATACCTGCGGCTGCACCGGCAAGGAATGCAAGTGTTGCAGCGGAACCAGTTTCGGCTTTATGGGGCATGTGGTGTGTCATATCGATCTCCTTTGCAGATGCTTAGTGATATGTACCATCGTAGCCCTTAAGTAATAGCTGTTCTGTAAGAAAAGGCACTATCGCAGTAGATTATGGTGCGCTCGTCAAGAAGCACTCAGGCAGTCTCCAGCAACTGCAGGACGCATCGTTCGGCGGGCGTGACGTATTCCTCCTGCTCGATACGTTCCATGGTCCGGCGCATCTTTACCAAGTCGTCACTGTCCACAAAGGCCTTGATAATACGCGGGTCAATGTATGAACTACGGGCAACGGCCGGCGTGTTACCCAGTTTGCGAGCAACTTTTTTTACGCAGGTTGTAACGGTCTTTTTACGTTCCCGTTCTGATGCGGCGCGTTCGGCGGCTGCCAGCTCGCCGGCAGCAATCAATGTCCCGCCCCACGTCCGGAAGTCTTTCGCGCTGAATTCCTCGCCCATCAGTTCTTTGATGTAGGCATTGACGTCACTGCTATCCACTGATGTCAGCTGCCCGCCATCGTCATAGTACTTGAACACTTCATAGCCCGGCAGGTTATCGAGCCGTTTCACCACTCTGGCAAGGGTGCGGTCGGTAATATGTTTGGTGTGATGCTGCCCGCTTTTGCCGGTGAAATCGAAGGTTATGGTGTCGCCCTGCACCGTTGTATGTTTGCTGCGCATGGTAGTCAGGCCGTAGGTGTGATGCTCCTTGGCATATACCTCGTTGCCTACCCGAAAGTACGCCTCATCCATCAGCCGCACAATGCAGGCCAAAACCTTTTCTTTATCAAGCGTGCGGTGGCGCAGGTGACGCTCGGTCACTTCCCGCATGTGCGGCAAGGCTTTGGCAAAGCGCAGGATACGGTCAAATTTAGCCTGCTCTTGCTTGGCACGGAACACAGGGTTGTATATGTACTGCTTGCGTCCAGCTTTATCGGTGCCAATGGCCAGGATCTTCGCCCGCTTATTCACGGCAATATGTACGTCCTGCCAGGCGGGTGGGATGCGCAGTGACGCAAAGTACGCCCGCTTGTCTTTGTCGGGAATCGGCTGGCCGCCCTGGGTATAGTGAAATCCCTTGCCTACTTTCCGTCGCTCAATCCATTGCTGTGCTGCCATGTACCTACCTGTTTATACGCTGTTTTATAAACCGTAGCCGAGCGTATGGCGATAAGAATTCTTACAATTGGCGTCCGTACGGGTATTCAGCGGCCGCCCCAACCTGTACCATACAACTACATGCACAAGTTCAAATGGCTTCCCAATTTCTTTACTGCCGCACGCTTGGTGTTGGTGCCGCCTATCGTGCTGTTGGCTATAGGTAATGAATGGGTCTGGGCTTTTTGGCTGGTTATTGTAGCCTTGATTACCGACTTTCTGGACGGCTTGGCCGCCAAACAACTTAATGCCTATAGTACTTTTGGTGAGCGCCTTGACCCACTCGCTGACTTTGCTTTGGCTGCTGCCGGCATCACTATCATAATCCTTTCCGGTGATTTATCCTGGTGGGTTGGCCTGGTTATGTTTGCACCGGCAGTCTATATCAGCTATGCCAAATTCTTGCTGCCAGCTGACAATAAAATCCATATCATGCAGCCCATGTTCTCGGTTCCCTACCTCTTTGTGGCGTGGGCAATAACGGCCTGGTATTTTGCAACGCGGGCCTATGGCTGGTCTTGGTGGTACGTCGCGGCGACGGTGGTCGTGCTGGTGCTGGCTGCCTTGCCCAAGCGCCATCGGCTGCGGAC
>DASPHS010000084.1:0-3166 GCA_035629475.1 Saccharimonadales bacterium (SeqCode) | reverse complement strand
GTGAAAGCGGTAGTCGTCTTCTTGATATGCGTTATCGGTGAGCGTATTGCCAATTTGCATGCCGACCATAAAGCCTTTTTGTTTTATCTCGGACCCTACCCGTTCGCCAAAAGGTCCAATCGGGAAAGGGTTGGGCTTGGCCGCCATCAGGTACAGCTCGGCTTCGGGAGGCCCCTGCGACGGCAAGGTGTCTGTCATCAGAAATACCATATGGCGCGGGAACCGTTCGGTTTCCGGAAAGCGGGCATCACGTACAACAACTGATTCACTCATGGCTAACACTATAGTATGGATTTGACACGGTTGCTATAAAATACGGTACTTTTAAAAAGCCACTCTTTGGGGAGTGGCTTTTTGTGTGTTCTGCTCAGCTGCTAGTTCAGGCTGGATTTGACGAACTTGTCGCCGCCCTCAAAGGTGGCCGTCAGCGTGTACTGAGCGCAGGGGTTCTTGTCGTTATCGCAGGCTGCACCATCGGCCGCCGTTACTTCATAGGAGTAGCATTTTTGCGCAGGCTTGCTGGAGGGGATGGGCTGGCCATCGGCGGTACATTCAGCCTTATCATTCCACTGGGGGTCACGGAGGGTATCCGCTGGCATGTCTTTCATGTTTGCCTGGCGCCATTCAGCATTGGCCAGGTTGGCGCTGGTGGGGTATTGCGTGTGCTGGGCGTAGTAGGTTTCCAGGAAACTTTGGAGTGTCTTGATGTTTGCCTGGCGCTCGGTGTTGCGGTTTTTGGACTGGACGCCGCTGTAGGTAAGGGCGACGAGGGTGGCCAAGATGCCGACAATGATGCTTACAATAAGCAGTTCGATGAGGGTGAACCCTGCTTGGCGATGTGTCGTAGTGTTCATATGCGTGCTTTCCATTAACTTCGTGGATGCTTAGTGCGTTTTAGTATATCAGCTTAGGTGGTAAATGTCCGCATCACCTCTTGGACGGTGGTTTGGCCACGTAATGCCTTGAGGAGGCCATCTAATTCCATCGGTATAAAGCCAGTTTTGAGGGCTGCATCATGGATTTTGCCGGCTGGTTCGTTATCGAGTAGTGCCTTCTGGACGGCCTCGCTCGTGAGCATGATTTCAGTGATTGCGACCGAGCCCTGGTAGCCACTATGTCCGCAGGCCTCGCAGCCTTCGTCATGGGCGCGCCACAGAGCAATAATATGTGAGGGCGTGGTGTTTGCGTATTTATTGTTGTCGATGCCAGCTGCGGCGGCTTTGGCTTCGAGTTCGTGCAGTTTTTTGCGGGCAGCAACAGCGGTAATACCAAATGTCTTTTCAATTTCGGCTACCTGCTCTTCGCTTGGAATGTAGCGCTCGCGGCAGTGCCGGCAGAGCGCGCGGACGAGCCGCTGACTGACGACTGCGCGTACGCAGGTGGCCAGCAAGAAAGGCTCCTGGCTGAGTGAGCGCAAATGGGCAAGTGCAACGGCAGCATTATTGGCGTGGACGCCGGCGAGTACCATGTGCCCACCAACAGATGCCTGAACAGTAAGCTCGGCGGTCTTTTTATCTGGTACGCTGCTGACCATGAGGATGTTCGGGTCTTGATTGAGTGCCGCTTGCACGCCCTGGTGAAAGGTAATGCCGTGGTGCGGGCGGACAACGGTTTGGCTGGCGCCGGGCAGGCGGTATTCAATGGCGGTTTCAACGGTAGCGATGCTCACACTTGGTGTGTTTACCAGGTTCAGCATGCTGTGCATGGTAGTCGTATTACCGCTGCGGCGGGGCGCACCCACCAGAATGAGGCCATGAGAGCGCGACAAAGCCGTGTGGAGCGCATTGAGTCCTTCACCCCAAAAGCCGAGGGCATCCAGGCTGAGCGGCTTGGATAAGCGGCGCAGCAGGTGGAGCGTTGCTTTTTCGCCACCGACGACTGGCAGCGTGTGGACTTGTACCTCAAATTGGTCTTCACCAACCAGTACGGCGTATTGGCCTTCCTGTGGCAGGTGGTGGTCATCGGCATGCATACCAGCTAACTCTTTGATTTCGGCTACTACGGCGGGCAGGGCACCGATAGGTAGCTTGTGCTTGTTATGGAGTACGCCGTCCACGCGGTAGCGGACTGCGGCAAAGCGGTCGTTGGGCTCGATGTGAATATCAGTCGCGCCATGTTTTACGCCGTTTTCAACGAGCATCGTAACTGTCTGCGCGACTTGTTCGTCGGTATATTTATCGGCATTGCCAAGAAGCCGCCCTAAGAATGTATCTTTTACACCCATACTTACCCATCAGTATACCCAATAACCATAAGCAATGTATACAGTGATTTGGCGCCTACTTCGCCGGCACATCCTGGGTGTAAAAGATGTGCTCCGCGTTCTCGGTACCGAAGTACCGTTCTCTTGCGGTGCTCCTTTTCCATTCCAGGCTGCGCTCGCCCAAGTAGCCGCCTTGACTGCCCTGTCTCTGCTGGCTTGTCCAGGAATCCAATATAAAATAATCATTCATTCTTTGATTGACCTAGCGGGTGTACTTGCAATTAGGGGCAGTGATGAATATTTTACATAAGCACTACCCCAGTATCTGATATACTATTTATATCTGAACGACCGGTGGGGCCAACTAAACGTACGGAGGGTATTTGCATATGGCTAAAGATAAAGACTTGAAAACAATGACGCCAGTCAGCGAGGGCAAGGTAAAGGCCCTTGGTATGGCCATGGAGCAAATCGAAAAGCAATTCGGTAAGGGCTCCATTATGAAATTAGGTGAATCGAAGGGTTCCACAGAGGTGGAGACCATTCCTACTGGCAGTATTTCTTTGGATATTGCTCTCGGTGGTGGTATTCCTCGTGGCCGTGTGGTAGAAATCTACGGGCCAGAAAGCTCTGGTAAGACCACGCTCACCCTGCATGTTATTGCAGAGGTGCAGAAGGCTGGTGGCACCGCTGCCTTCATCGATGCCGAGCACGCCCTCGACCCAAGCTACGCCAAGCGTATCGGCGTGGATGTCGACAACCTGCTGCTCAGCCAGCCGGACAATGGTGAGCAGGCCCTGGAAATTACCGAAACACTGGTGCGCTCCAACGCCGTGGACATTATTGTGGTCGACTCCGTTGCCGCTCTGGTACCTCGTGCCGAAATCGAAGGTGACATGGGTGACAGCCTGCCAGGTCTCCAGGCTCGCTTGATGAGCCAGGCGCTGCGCAAGCTCACTGGTG
>DASPHS010000083.1:0-10095 GCA_035629475.1 Saccharimonadales bacterium (SeqCode) | reverse complement strand
AGCGAGCAGCTGATGCGCTCAGATACTCTATTACTGGGCCGCATTACCTTCGAGGCCTTTGCTGCTGCCTGGGCAGGGCGCAACGACGATGACTTTGCAAAAAAGATGAACTCCATGGAAAAGCTGGTTGCCACCCATACTCCAGGCGCGGATATGCCGTGGAATGGCCATGCAATTGAAGGCGATGTTGTTGCGGCCATCACTAGCCTGAAGGCGCAAGACGGCGGTGATATTCTGGTATACGGCAGCGCCACTCTCCTACAGACACTGGTGAAACATACGTTGGTAGATACCTACATGCTCATTACCTACCCCGTTGTATTAGGTACGGGCAAGCAACTGTTTGCTGACGACGCCACCACAACCCTCAATCTGGTATCGGCAGATACGAGTGATACGGGCGTGTTGATGCTCACCTACGCCGTGCCTGCAAGCGCTTAGGCAGCGTGGGTGAAGCCTTAACCCACGACTTACTTCGTTAATTGCTGAATTGCTCTGTATGATATAACAATGGCCACTCCACTGTTTATTAAGCGTTGCCTTCTTGGCACAGGCATTAGTTTTCTCGGTATGGCGATCGTTTGCATCCTGCTGTACCCTGCAGTCTTTCAGCATTATGAATACGGTTTAAGCTATTTCGGGTCAATTTCTATTACTTTTATTCCGTACTACCTTGGCTTTACACTTACGATAATCTTCACACTATTGGTCGCAAGACGACTCCAAGAATTAAGCAGACCGCTGAGTGTTGCATTCTATGCTTTTGCCTTATTTATGACAGGCGTCGCCGTTACCTCTTACTCCTTAAGCCGTGTGGCATATGTAATACATTGGGCTTTCGCCATAGCGTTAACCGTTTGCATACTCGTAGCAATTTTTTGGCTTTTGAAGCAGGGTAATCTGACTTCGACTGACTACCTCTTAATTACTACGATTCTTGTCACCGTACTTGTCAGCGCATTGCCGATTGTTCAGGCGATTCCAATCGTGAAGGTCTACATCTTGCGTGAGATGCTCGTATTCATCTGCTCGCTATGGCTTCTTGGGAGAGCAGTATCTCGAATCTAATTGAGGATACTATGCCCGTGTGGGCTTTTGTTGGATCGTCCACTTGTTTCCGTCCGGGTCACTCAAATAGCAATGAATGGATCCCCATGGCTCAGTCTTTGGCTCACTGATTTCTACATCTCGGTCAGTTAATGCTGTATATACAGCCTGGATGTCAGTCACCACCAACAGCAGGCCGTCTATTGCCCCGGGTTCAATCTCAGTGATGCCTATGCCGAAAGAAATTGAGCAGCTCGAACCCACTGGCGTCGCCTGTACGTAGCGCTTATCGCCCATCGGTTGGTCAACATCAATGGTGAAGCCAAATTTTTCCTGGTAAAAAGATTTAGCGCGGTCAACATCAGTTACTCCAATTGGCACAACTTCTAGCTTCATTTCCATAGGACCCTCCGATAATAGGTAATACTCACAGTATAGAGCATGGGTTCGAATCATTTACCCAATGGGCGCTTAGGGCGAGTTGTGTCATACCTCACAGCTTGGCCTCCTCTCCCTTGCCATTACCGTTCTGGCAGGAGCGATTACTACGGTAGTCTATTACAATCGCAGGAAACAACGGCCTGCGCCGTAGCCAACTATAAGCATGAGCATCTCCGTGCTATCATTAGGACAAATAGCCACAGGGACAAATGACCGCATGAAAAGCGTGCTGGCAAGACTACAAAAGCTCACACCACTCAATGTGTTATGTATGTTTTTTGTTATTGCCGGCATTATTTTTTTGGTCGGCTTGAAAAGTCCGTTCATTGGTGATGATTTTCCGCAAATAGTCGACAATCCACAGGTACATAGCCTGGCGCACATTCCTGAGCTCTTTAGAGAGGGCACTTTTGCAGATATACCCGGCCAGGCCGAGCAGAACAGTGGCGGCTACAGGCCGTTAATGATGACCGCGTTCTCACTGCTATACAGCGTATTTGGGGCGCAGCCAGTCGTCTTCCATGTATTCATGCTCCTTATAGCGGTACTGAATGCCTTCCTGCTCTTTTTGGTATTCCGCTACTGTATGCCGCAGGTGCTGGCGCTTGGTCTGGCGCTTATATTTTTGGCACACCCGCTTAACAGCCAAATGGTATTCTCAATACCCGTTACCCAGGATGCACTGTTCTTTTTGTTTGGGATACTCGGGTTTTGGACGATACTGCGGTTTCAGGATAAATCAGTATGGTACCTGGCACTGAGCGCAGCGCTCTTGTTGCTGTCGCTGCTGTCAAAAGAAACAGGGATTTTGTTTGTGATTATGGCGCTTGTATATACCTGTATCGCCACCAGAAAACGGTTTTATGTTTTGCTTGCGCTATCGGCTGTTGTACTTGCCGTGTATATTCCCCTCAAGCTCCATGCTGTGGGGCTTGGCTATAGCGCTGGCAATGCACCCATAGAAGGCTTGGCGCTTGCGCAGCGGCTGCTGCACGTCCCCGAACTCGTGATGTTTTATATTACACGATTTGCCTTCCCGCTCGATCTTGCACAAGCCTATTACTGGACGCATAGCGACATCACACTCAGACATTTTGTGGTGCCGCTTATTTTTGATGTGAGCGTGCTGAGCGTGCTAGCCTACGCCGGGCACCGTATTCGGCATGAAGATATGAAGCTATTCGTCATGTATGTGTTCTTTGCGTGCTGGTTGCTCGTGGGGCTTGGCGCGCACTTGCATATTGTGCCCCTGGATATGACGGCAAGCGAAACATGGTTCTACTTTCCAATGGTCGGTTTATTGGGCATGGCTGGTGCAGCCGGTGTTGCACTCATCCCCCGCACATACTGGGTACGGTGCGGCTACATACTGACAGCCGTTGTATGCCTGCTTGCTGTGCGGACTTTTGTACGTGGCTTTGATTGGCAGAGCCAGACAAGGCTGGCATATAGCAACATTGCCGTCTCTAAGGAAGATTACATATCCTACAATCTTATCGCCAACGACTTCTTGCGGCGTGGTGAGTACGCCCAAGCCAAAGAGTATGCGACTCAGTCAGTCGCCCTGCATCCGTTCGGCACGAACTACAATACGCTGGCCAGCGCTGAGCTGTACGCAGGTAATTACGCTGCCGCGCAAGATGGCTTCATCAAGGCTATCCGCTACGGGGGCGATAGCCTGCAGGTATATCAAAACCTCGGGCTGCTGTATGCGGTGTACGACGGGGATACCGACAGCGCAAAAGCGTTTTACTCCACTGCTGTTGCCAAATTCCCTCATGATGCCACATTGTGGTTCTATGCTGCAGTCTTTGCCAACAATCAGGGCTATGATACTACGGCAAAGCAAGCCATAAGTCGCGCACATACGTTAGGCGATACTGACCAAGAGGCATATGTCAAAATTATAAGCGGCCAACCCTATACTTTTACGCTTGGCAAGGTACGATAAATCACTTACTCAGGCGCGACTTTGTACGAGCAGCGCTACTTACTAACATTTTTGCATGTTGCGGCAAGCGCGCGTGGTGTATTCTGGAATAATGCCAGAAAACAATACAAACCCCAGCAAAACAACCACCACTGACGTAGCCCAGTGGATGCTGTCTGTCATCCAGGAACAGGGTGAACTGACACAAAATAATGCCTTCTACGAAATCAACAAGCGGTTCGGGCGTGACTTTACCACCATCACCAGCAGTGGCAGTCCATCCATTAAGGGTGGCGTGCTGACTGCATTCAAAAAAATCACTGACGATACTATCGTGTGGTCGCGCGGTGACAAGAAGTGGCGCAAACGAGAGTTTTACGACGCACCCGGCCGCGAACAGTACTAACGCTGCTGCTCAATATAATTCTGCAGTTTCTCACGATAGGCGCGCTGATTATAGCGTCCAGGATAATCCAGCAGCTCCGTATTGAGTACGGTAAAGCCGGCGTCACGGAGTGGCTGGGCCGCCATCTCGAACACATTGGATTTTATGAGCAGGATTTTGGTATCGGGCGTCGCCAGGTCGCGCACCCGGCCGATAAGCCAGGGAATATGCTCCTGAATACGCTCCTGCCGTTGCTTCTTGGTAACGGCGTGTTTTTGCGACTCAGGCAAAGCCTCTATCATATACCAGCCATCCTGCTGGAAGCGGCGCAGCCATTGCTGTTTGTCTGCCTGTATATCAGCTTCTGGCGTTTCTGCTGCCTCTGGGTACAGTGCGCGGATGGTATTCGTGAATAACCGGTCATCGGTACGAACTCGGTCGGTGTAGTAAAATTGACGGCTGCTCTGAATGGCTGGCGCAGGCGGCGGCGACTCGGCAATAAGGAGGAACGTAATGCGCTCCGGCTTATAGTGCTCGCGTACGGCATCGTAGGTGTTCATGCAGGCATGATAGCACAAGCTTCATCGATAGCGAGCCACCTGCGCACGCTCAAAGGAGCAAAGCTCGTCCGCGTCCGCGCCGAAGGCCAACGCCGCTTAGTCCGACGCCCGTGTCATTGCCTGTCATACCTATATTTTGTACTATAAAGCTATGAAATTTCTTACGCTTAAATCAAAAATGGCCCACGAACCAATCATCTGTGACACAGATGCTGGCTCTGATGTAGATGATTTTTTGGCGCTCGCTTACCTTATTAAGACAGCACCAGATCACCTCAAACTTATTTCTACCACGTATGGTCCTGTTGAAACCCGGGCAAAAGCAGTTGCCACGCTCCTGGCAAGCATGTACGTAGACATCCCCATCGTCACCGGTCGGCAAGACAGAGTAACCCCTGGCCCACACACCACCTGGCTGACCGGCGGTGAAGATTACCTTATTGATCCTGATGCACATTTTGAAGATGCCGACCTGCTTGATTCATATTTGCAGTTTGATCATTTCACCCTGCTAGCCATAGGGCCGCTGACCAATGTGGCAAGCCTGTTGCAACACCCGGAGTTTGTACAACGCTGCTCTCGTATTGTGATCATGGGAGGGTCTATAAATCCTGGTGGTCCTGTACCCGCCATCGAGCACAACTTCAAACTTGATCCTATTGCTACAAAGATTGTTATGGACTCATCAGTACCTAAGGTGTTAGTCCCTGTCGACCTGACAGTAGCCATACCTATGACGGAAATCTACCAGGCGTTATTCCATGAAAGTAAGCAGCCCTACGCACAGCTTTTGTCGGGATGGATTAAAAACTGGCGAAAAATCACCAATGCCTTCGAACCACCTTTTTATGATAGCGTCCACTGGCATGACCCTATTGCTGCGGCGTTCCTGTTCCACCCCGAGCTCTTCGAAACGGAAGTCATGCGTTTTGAGACCACCGAGGATGGCGCACTTGTTATGGTAGAGAATGGGGGCCACGCAGCCCTGGTCTGCACCAAGATGCAGCCCAAAGTCGTCGATATAATGACCCGCGCCATACTGGGACGGACGGTACGCCGGTACGGGCTATCGGCACGTGCAGGCCTCTTCCAGTACTTTAAGAAAAAGACGACTACAGAACAAGCTGAGCCTGTGGTGGAATAGCCAGGGCATGATATCTGTCGATCATTATTTTTGATTGCATTTTAAAACTGATATACCTATACTGCGGAGCAGGAGACATTATCAATCATCATGATCGCCAACCGCTCAGCCTGTCCCATTAGCTCCAGCCTCGATCTATTAGGAGACCGGTGGTCACTACTAGTATTGCGCGATATGATTTACTTTGGCAAAAAGACGTACGGTGAGTTCTTGGCGTCAGAAGAAGGCATTGCCCGTAATATACTGGCTGACCGGCTCAAGCGGCTCCAGGAAGACGGCCTTATTACTAAAGTTCCCTTTCCGGCCGATAAGCGCAAAGAAGAGTACCGGCTCCTGGAGGCCGGGCTGGTCACGGTTCCGATACTACTCGACCTGGCGGAATGGGGCGCCCACTATCGCGCAGGGGCCTACGCTCCAGAAGAATGGCTGGCATATGTTCGGGAGCATCGCGCAGAAATTATAGCGCTGATTCAGGACACACTACAGGAGGGAGGTTCAATTTTTGTTGGAGATGACAGTGTCGTCTCCAAGCTTGCTGCATCGCAGTAAGGCATAGTGGCAACTACATACATAACAAACGAGGGAGATCATCATGGGAAAAGTTTTTATTCACGCGACCATAACACTGGATGGCTATATGGCCGACAAAGACGGCAACGTAGACTGGATGTTCGGCTTTCCAACTGCTGACGAAGACCAGGTAGTTGTTGATAAAGTCGTGGCCGAGATTGGTGCCGTCGTGGGTGGCGCCAACAAAACGAACACCATCGAAGAGGGTGAACTGCCCTACGGTGGCATGCTCAAGATTCCGGTATTTGAAATGACCCATCAGGCACGTGAACCGATTGAAAAGGATGGCACGACCTACACGTTTGTGGTTGATGACATTAGCCAAGCCGTAGCTGCAGCCAAGGCCGCAGCGGGCGACAAAAGCGTCGCACTGCTGGGCGGCAGTATCTCCCGGCAATGCCTCAAGCTGGGGCTGGTGGATGAAATTGTACTGGACATCGTGCCCTTGCTACTCGGTGATGGCATATCACTGTTTGGCGGGTTGGGCGAACAGATCAAGCTGGAGCGGATAGACACATCGGCATACGCCAGCGAGACGCACCTGCGCTACCGCGTGGTCAAATAGCCCATAACTACAGTCACGCCTTTAATGAAACGGGAGTGCCCATGGCACTCCCGTTTGTCAAAGCCCTGCTTCTCGCGAAGTCGCTGGGGTACGATTGTTACATCGTAGCCCAATTGAATTTCTGGTATGCAGTCGTATTACAGGTGTTGATTACCATGTATGCGTCGACGGCAGTAGAGTTGCCTTCAAGCTGTAAACAGGTGCCTGATGCGACGTTAGCCAAGCGCATGCTCGGATAGCGCATCCACCGTTGCGATGTGCTACCATCGCATGCAGTAAGAACCACACGCGTATTGTTGGCCGTGCTGCCGCCGTTCAGGCCCAGGCAACGTACATCACTTGGATTTCCTGTATTCGTGTATACACGGTATGTCCCGTCATTGCCACCAGGGGTAGTTGGGAAGAATTCCAAACGCTGACCTACGTTGTAGGTACATGCCTTGTCCTGCAGATAACTGAAGGCTGCTGGAACAGTAGCTCCTGTTGATGAGCCAAGGCAGTAGTTAACTGAGGTAGTGGCGGTGGCAGTGCTTTGCATAATGTCCAATGGGCGTACACCCCACTTCTGGGCGTTTACGGAGCCGTTACAGTCCACGATCTCTAGAATAGTACCCGCAGTTGTGACTGCACCTTGCGGCTGCAAACACCTGCCAGATTGCACGTTCTTAATGGTACCGTTGGTCTGAATAATCCACTTCATGCCCGCAGTAGCGGTATTACAGTTGTAGAGCACAACGTCAGTGCCATTGGCCGTAGCATTACTCTTAGCGTGCAGGCAGCGCTGTGAGCCGTCGGCGACAGGACTACCAGTAGTAGCGCCACCCAGGTTGGTCCGGACGAAGCCTTCGGTAGTCGTGTTGTTAAATGGAACGAACGTCCACTGCTGTGCTACTGAGTCATTACAGGTATAGATATCAACAGTGGCGTTATCGGCATCATTTGAACTCCATACATCAGCACAGCTGTTGGCTGTGGCGGCATTCTTTAGGGTCAGTACGCTACTGACCTTCTTGCCGGTCATGTTGTACCAAAGTTCACCGAGCGTCAGGTAGCCATTGGCGGTACCCGTTTGCGATTCGATGAACGCGCTAATATCATTACCGGCAGTGCGTCGGTTAGCGTACAGGTCTTTTACAAAGTTTGGCTTGTTGAACGCTGTTTCTATGTAGTTAAACATGTAGCCAGCGTGTTCGTACCCGTGCAAGTAGGTAAAGCTGGATGGCACAGGAGCTACGTTACTACCGTACATGTAGTACTTGATGTAGTCGGCGATGCCTTCCACAATCCAGCTGGGCGTGTTTACTATGCCGTTTGATGCAATATGCGTTCCTTCATGGATAAAGAGGTCGCTCGGCTGGTTGGCCGCATTCGCAATTGCCCATCCTTCATCTACCGTCATAGTCGTCCCGATCACGTATGCTGCAGTATTGGTATTTGGAGCCGATGTGATTGTGAAGCTTGATGGCGAACCGGAAGTATTACCCAGCTTGGTAACAATTTTTGGATACCAGTCTTCAAGCAGATCCTTGCCGGCCTGCAAGACAGGCAGAACGTTTGCTGGACGGTTTGGTGCAATCGTAATGTTTGGTACGGGCACCGGATTTGCGGGTTGCGTTACCGTTACTGTGTTGCTTGGACTAGAGGCTTCGCTGGCAGCATTCAAGGACACAACATAGTAGTTGTATGTCTGGCCATTGGTTACGCTGTCGTCGATGTAGCGTTGTGTGTTACCACCCGCATTGTCAGTTACAGGTGCAACAGATTCATAATACGAACCGTCACGATAAATGTCGTAGGATGTCGGTACTTGTTCCGAAGCTGGATTCCAGGTCAGGGCGATGCTGTCGCCGCCAACCCAGGCTCGCAGGTTGACTGGTGCGTTTGGGGCTACGGCAGCAGCACTGCTGACAAAGACTCCAATAGGCGCAACGACGCCTACGATAGCCGCGGAAATCGCCAGTAGTGTCCGCCTTGAGCCCTGTTTAAGATTTCTAATCACAGTTGTTAGCATTGAACCCTCCTCCAGTTGCCATTAAGTTGTCATTCCATAATTGCGTATTGCCATAAGCGGGTCAATAAAAACATATTTTTCATAAAACAGAAAACGAACCGCCTAGTGTGTCTCGCACATAGCACCCGCTATATCATCTTCAAAGCCAGTGGCGCCGAGCCGATCAGTGTCTGAGCGCGTCAACCCCGGAATATATAACAGCAATTATGCTATGGTAAGGACATAATGAAACGACTCATACTATCTACCCAAAAACGAAAAGCCCTCACCGCCGGCCTCCTTGTTGCCGGCATTTTTATATGCACCGGATTACTCTTGTTTAGCTTGGTGCCTGGCCGGGGTGGCCATGACCATCAGCTCGGCATGCTGAAGGCCAGTGCCGCCGCATATGTGCAGTCAGCCGTCGAGCTGCCTCGGACCGGCTGGACAGCCACTGCGAGTGACCAATACGGCACATATGTCGCCAAGAATGTGTTGGACGGCGAGACAACCACATTCTGGCACTCAACCTACACGGCAACTACCGTCAGCCCCTTGCCGCACAGCATCACCATTGATATGAAAGCCACGAAGCAGATTGCCGGCCTGACCTATCTTCCCCGGCAGGACACCTACAATAATGGCAATATCGGCCGGTATACCATTAGCGTGAGTAGTGACGGCACCAGCTGGGGCACACCAGTCACCACCGGCACCTGGAGTGACACTAAAGTAAAGAAAGATGCAGCTTTTAACCCCGTCAATGCCCGCTATGTACGTCTGACGGCACTGAGCGAGGCCGGCAACCGGAACCAGTGGTCTTCGGCTGCTGAAATCAATATTATGGCTGGTGTCATTGCCCCTCCTGCATTGCCACGAGCTGGCTGGACAGCCACTGCCAGTGACAGTTATGGCAACAACCCCGCCAGCTATGCACTGGACGGCAACGCCACTTCGATTTGGCACTCAGCCTACACCGCCTCTGGTGTCACTGCGCTGCCGCACAGCGTTACTATCGACATGAAAGCGGCAAAGAGTATTGCGGGGTTATCATATCTCCCCCGGCAAGATACGTCCCGCAACGGGACGATAGGCGGCTACTCCGTCAGCGTCAGTACCGATGGCACGACCTGGGGCAGCCCGGTGGCAACTGGCACCTGGGCAGATACCCCCACCGAGAAGACTGTCGTATTCAACCGCGTGACCGCCCGCTATGTACGCTTAACGGCGACGACCGAAGCTGGTAATCGTGGCAAGTGGTCATCGGCCGCCGAAATTAGCGTCCGCGGCGACGTGCCCGGCATCGCTACTGGTGGTAAGTGGGATAATCCTATCGGCTTTCCCCTCGTCCCTACATCAGCAGTGCTGTTAGCGAATAATAAATTACTGACCTTCTCTGCATATGCTGACAACGGTTTCAACCGCACGACCGCGCTGACGCGTGTTGCCATTATGGACCTTAC
>DASPHS010000082.1:0-9984 GCA_035629475.1 Saccharimonadales bacterium (SeqCode) | reverse complement strand
GAGCGGGGTGCTCGAGGTGCATATATCGATTGCTCGAAAATACCGGGTAATTATAGTCTAATATGTACTATAAATAAATGATTATTACTCGCTGTCAACAAACAGAAATTAGCCACTGTAATAGCTAGATGAGGTTAAGACCCCAAGGCCTACCCGGCGCAAAGAGCACTTGATGCTATGGCCCTTCCGGGCCTGGTACATAATCGTGATGATTGTCCCTACCAGCACAAGCCCCAAAATATAAAGAAAAAGAAAGGTGACTGCCACGGCGAGCACACTCAGCGCAAGAATGGTAATCGTCCCGAGTATGGCCGTAGCTACTCTGCCGTATTCTGCATAGCCTGGCTCATTAGCATTGCATATACAGACCTTCATTTTGGCCTTGCTCATACTAATGGGTCGCCGGTACTTGTGCGGACAAAATAGTAGTAGTCCTCTTGCCCCTTATGTACCAACGGGTCAAACCCATGCTGGGCAAAGAGCCTTGTTATCTTTGGGTCGATTTGAGGATTCTTGACAGATTCCAGCTTGATTGGATAGTTTTCCTCATTAGGATTTGGGGAGTGAATATACACTGCATCCTCGCCACTATCATTCGTATCTACGATAATCCACATCTGAAACGGATGGGGATAGCCATACATCTTGCTTGCAGCTTTCTTGTAAAAGGCTATGCTGGCCAGCAGATATTTTTCACGCGTTGACCAATCGGCATTACCTTCCCCGTCCCAGTCCATATGCGTATGCCACAAATCAAACCAGGAGCGTTTGCCGCCCGCGAAGTCCATGCTGTTGAGTAGGTCATCCATTTCCTGAGGTTGCATATGCTATTTCTTTCACCGCTATTGCGGCAATATAGCATAGGTTACTCCTGAATAGAAATATGGAGCTAGCCCATTGCCAGCTCCATACCCCATTCCATTACTTGCCTAGTAAGCGGCTGGTGCCAAAAGCATCCTGCAGCCTATGGGCGTGCTGTATGACTTTGCCCAGAGCTTCATTCTTTTCCTGATTGTCGTTCAGTTCGCTAGCGATGCCCTGCATAGCGTCGTCAAGCTCGGACACCGTTTTTTCAAACGTCATCAGGGCATGCGTTATGGCCGCCGATTCGCCTGCGGATACCCCACTACTTAAGGCACGGATGCTATCCAGCTGGTTCAAGGTGTCAGTAAAACTCGCCAGCTGCGCCTGCGTCTCCAATCGCTGCGGGGTAAATGCATAGAAACTAATATCAAGTTCTGCGTGCAGTGCAGCGATACGCTGCATGATGGCCTTGTCCACCGCAACACCCAGGTGGCAGTAATTGCGATGACCCCAAACCGAAAACTCAATACTGCACGTTTGGCCCAGTTGCGCCAGCTCTGTCGTACAGTGGCTCAGTTTATCCAGCAAGTGCTCCAGATGCTGCTCAATGCTCGCCTCTAGTGGCAAATCTGACGCCAGGCACCACATATTCTCGGTTTGCAGCATCGGGGATGGCTGGCCGTTCTCTGGGCGATAGCGAACCACCGAACCTTTACTCCGCTCGTCGGTCGGCTGGATGTTCAAAAGCTTTGTCACTTCCGCATTCGATATAGTATGGCCAAAAATAACCAATTCGGCCCGGCACTCTTCTTCCGCCTCCTTGCCCCAGTACTTAACAGGTTTTGTAAATACTGGCACTGACTTGCCACTCACCGCAGCATCATACTCAGCCCGTAGGGCATGCACGAACGTCTCTACATCCTCTTGATTAACGAATATCCGCAATCCTCGTGCTGGGCGCAAGACACCAGTACCCGCAAAGACTACTAAGACATAGCCGTTACTTTCTTCTACTGGTTCGAGGTATAATTCTAGCGATTCTGACCGTGAAACGAATTCAAAGTTTTCTTTCGCTTGATGTATCCCGAATAATCGCTTCGTTTCGTCAACAGCAAGTGAACCTTTTAGGTCGGCGTATATTTCGTCACCTATCTTCATAGTAAGGTCGTACCCCAGCCAGCCGTTGATATTATTTTGCGTGTTTGTTTCTAAATTTCTTAAAGTCAGCGTGAAGGATGCTTCACTGCCACGTTCAACTATTGTTGCCATTAAAATCTCGTTTACTAAGCAGCAGACCGCTGCTTGTGGTTTATAAGGATGAGATGTAAGTTGTTGCAATCATAGTGGTAACCTTTCAGTTACGTTTTGACAAACTATAGCATACGTTACATTAAATATAAATACCCTGGCACCCATTCAGGGGCAATTCGCTTTTGCTTATGGGTAACCTCATATATAATGCAGCCAGATTTAATTTAAG
Organism: Saccharimonadales bacterium (SeqCode); assembly: GCA_035629475.1. GTDB lineage: Bacteria > Patescibacteriota > Saccharimonadia > Saccharimonadales > UBA4665 > JARIHD01. The sequence goes on along the minus strand of DASPHS010000082.1, from coordinate 7,700 downwards.
GAACTATTCAGAATGAGCAACCGTAAAAGCTTACTAATTGGCGGCGGCATTGCTGTTGCAGTCGTAGCCGCCGGCATTGGCGGCTGGGCCCTCACCCGCGCTGAAAGCCCGGAAAAAATGCTGTACAGCGCTATGGCCATCGAGCCCAACGACGCATCGTACAGCAAAGAGACCGGCGAAGGTGACAACACCACCAAACTGTCATCAATATCTTACTCCAAGGGCGCAGGCAGCCAGCGCAGCGACATGCAGCTGAGCTGTAACGTCAGTGACCCGGCATCCGGCAACCTGGCCATGGATATCCGTCTGAACCAGATAGACGAAAAGCTGTTCATGAACTACGAAAAGCTTGCCATGTCTGGCACTGGTGACACCGCAACCGAAACAGCCGTCAACGATTACTTCAAGCAGCTGAGCGGCCAATGGGTTGCCTTTACCGAGCCAGACCCTGCCCTGCAAGGCTACAAAGACAAGGGCGTATTCTTCTCGCTGTTGGGTGCTGACTCCAAGAAACTGAGTGCTCAGCAAATTTCTGACAAGATGCAAGAGCACAACGTTATGACCATCAACAGCAGCAAGGATGTTACTGTCGATGGCAAAAAAGCCATCCAGTACAACCTGGATGTACGCCGTTCGGCCTACGAGAAGTTCATGGATGACATAGCCCCCAGCTTTTCCCAGAAAACAGACGTCATGAATTCCCTGTTCGATAACGACACCGAAGAAGTAGAGCTGACCATCGACCGCGAAACCAAGGACGTTCTAGGCTATAGCTACGACATAGCTAACCCCTGCCTGGAAATGGTAGCCGCTTTTGCACCTGAAGCCGTTGGCGACTTCCCTGAGGTAGTCCGCATAACTGGTACTGTCGAAGACAAGAATGACGCCGACAAGCTGACCGCTCCGGCAAATGCCATGAGCGAACAGGACTTTGCAACGCTGCTTTCCGGCGAAGAAGAACTGTAAATCTTAGTAGTACTACACTATGAAAACACCCTCGCTGATGAGGGTGTTTTCATTATGGATAGGTCTCCTTTACAGGGATAATATTATTGTTAAAATTGCACTATTCAGGTAACTACGGGTATAATGCCGGGCATGCGGTTCCTACATCGGCTTTTACTAATAAGGCCAATACTATTCTTATTTATACTCCCTGAACTCTTTAGTACGTTCAGGGTACTTAATCAGCGTGCCGACAACTTCTGGCGAGTCACGAAATACGACCCAAAGCTAAGGGATGAAAATGGCGCATATCAGGGTGATGACTGGATAATGTGGCAGGAAATTGGCAAAACCTTTAATGGCAAAAAGTTTACCCTTGAGGACTACCTGGATATGGAAAGTCGTTACGTCGAAGCGGCCATGGCCTTTTTGGCAGATTCGGGCGTCGACAAGCTAACTGCCTATGATGTTGTCACTGGTGAGCCGAGCGAGCGGATTGTTGCCCTAGGGCTTCATCAGCAAATCACACTCAAAAATCGTCAATCTGTTACCCCGGAGCAAATTCCAACTTTACTGAGGGCGATGCTACGTGAGGATATAGGCTGCAGCTTTGCGGCGCCCCGTAAATTCACTTTATCTGTAGGCTGGGACTACTACATGTACATTAGCTGTCACACTCCCGCGAAGAATGCAGTCGCAAAGGCCGAGGCGCTTGGTCTGTACGTTGAGCCGCTCGATCCACTAGAGTAAAAGAGCTAGCCCAGCCGATAATTAGGCTGTGTTCTTTGAATCCCTAAGAATCAACCGGGACTTGGACGCCAAAGTCTGAAATATTTATGAATATACTAGAATCAGGTGGGTATTCATTGCTTTGTAAAAAGGTAAGATCTTCCGTAACCAACGTTATTGTATTGGAGTTAACGTCAATGAGCTCTATCGCACCGTTTAAGACGTCTACAGGCTCAAACTTTTTGGTAATCTCGGGTATGGACGCTACCTGTCCTTCGATGGACCCACGAGGCTCCTTGAAACCGTAAGGTCCTTTTATGTAATTGGGTAGCGCGTCATTAATTGGTATTTTCATTACCCTTTATTCTATCCTGATCAAACCATTTTCAGAAGCCATGACATGTGCCAGATTCTACTCTCTGCCCTTGCCTATAACCCTTTCTGCAAATAGACAATAACGCCTTGTAAATCATTTCCGTCCAAGCTTATAAATGCACCCGAAGCGATTTCAATTAAGGTATTCCCCACCTGATAGTCACCAATTAGTAGGTGCCCTGATCCTTCATAGTAAGTAGGCGTGGCATCCGTGAGAACAGTATTATATCCTTCGCCACTACCAGCTGTATTAAGATCGGTTAGATACACAGCGCCTGCCCTAGCATTAATCTCAAGCGCATCCGCAAGTCTGGTCCATTGTTCCCGTGGGCTATACCCCCAAACGTGCAAGAGCCTACCCGAATGCGTACTAAATTCAATTTGTATGGTTCCCGCCACTATTAGCGAGGCAGTACTTGGCTCCAGCAACTCGCTGGATTTCTGTGCCGTAAATTCAATCGACTCATCGCTGATACTAAAAGTTGTTTCACCGGCAATGTACTCTTCGTTTTTATGTACAAATTTCATGCGTTTGGCTCTACCTCGTTAAGAAGATCAAATGCATCGCCCCATTTTGACACCACGGGAGGGTCCTTGGGCTTTTCAATCGGTAAGGTAATGTTAAACTCATGAAAAAGATAGTCAGCAAGGTTATATCCATAGTAGATACTGTCCGTTGCCTGATGCACGGATAATATAGGATTATTGGTTGGGTGATCGGTAGCCATATATCTATGTGCATATATTCGGATTAAAGGGGGCCAGTCAGCGATAACGTCTAATGCCTTGCTGATTGCCTGTTCATTATTATCGGGCTTCGCCCCGAACAGATCGCACCAGTAGTTATTCTCTTTTATATCAAAGCTAAAAGCAGCATTAATGGATTCCCTTGACTCCTGGACGAGCAACTGGGGATTGCCATGCCAGTCAGGAAAGTGTTCGCCCACTGGCACACCTACACTCAGCAAACATTTAAGATCTTCGGGTAGGACGATGCCGTACGCGTCTTCGATTAGGTTTATCTCTTGCTGCCACAAGCCTGCTACAATCTTGACACCCGAGGCTTCTAATTTCTGTATAGCGATTTTGGCGTTCTCGGTATCAAACATGTTTACGGCAATATAACATGGGTTACCTCGCAATGGAATATGACCTAGTGATAGCTAGGTCATATTTTTCTAACTCGGAGCAAGTTGTCGAGCTACTCCCACCCTCTTTCTGCATCCTGAATTGCTTTTGATGCCCGTTGTCCCTTAGGAGTGTTATCTTCTATGTCTTTTACATTATCATGATAAGCCTGGGGAGCAATAATGACGTCAGGGTCTTCGCTTGAATCATTAGCGTCCTCGCGATGCTCAACTCTAACCCAGTTACGGGGCAGCCGGGGTTTGATTGTCTCAGCAGAAGGTTCGTATAATTTTGCTGGCATCCACCAGAGTGTATCGGGGTTAAGCACTAGGTAGAAACTTTCACCATCAAATTCCCTATAGCCATACACCTCGTACGATTCACCAACTACCATATCTACAAGGTTATTATGCTCATCCTGGCCATATGCATATCTACGAAAACGTTTAGGGAGATCGTTTATGCTGGTGCTGACTAGTTTGACTTTCATATAACCCTCTAGGCTTAGCCGATAGCTAGACCATATTATTAGCTTTCAGAGGTACGACCTCAGAATTCTTCTGTTTGCGGTAGCCTCTACAGATCAATCCTTAGCTAAGTCTCTGTAAGCTTGCTCCACTTTATCCGTTTCGATACCTATCTCTACAAGCCGCGGCTGCCATACCGTACCTGACGCGCCATAGGGCGTAGCATATTGATTCTCATTTGGATCGAGCCCACGGTCCGGCTGGATACTGAATATCTTTCCACTAGGATATTCCCACAATTGATATTCATTCTTCTTAACGTCGGCATATTCTAAATTTGCCAATCTATGTTCTGGTGAATCAATCACTTCTTCTGCTACGTACTTATCACTATAAAGGTAAGCAAATATCCAGCATTTTCTTTGTTTGGCCACAGTTATTATTCCATTTACGTCTTTGTTTTTCAGAGATGTGTCCCGTGGGCTCCGGAATCCTCGATTAAAAGTTTTTTATTGAAGGTTACGCCTAGCAACTTATACCCCTTGATATATATTTTCTGCATCTTGATTGCATTAATGTATCTCTTGATATCTTCTATCGCATCATCTTCGTTAGAATTATATTCAAATCTGAAGTCATCAATGAGCATGAAGCCCCTAAATATGTCGTCGTCATAAAGCGAGATTTCAATTTTGTCGACTACAGGCGAAAAACCCCTACTATCAATTTCCATTATCACACCATTAGGCGAGTGGAGTTCTTCTAGTTTAATATTCTCGACACCTAATCTATCACTTACAAATTTATATAGGGCATAAAACTTATCTATCATTTGTATATACCTCGCAACACATTATGAAACTTATAGGTTGTACTGAATTTATAGCCAAATAACGCTTTGTGTGAGCCTGGCTTGCCCATTCTAAAGTTTAGCTTTCCCTTTGGGCCCTGAGACCAGCCCACTCTATATTTGCCGTTACTCGTATTGCTCTTGATTCCAAAGAGCTTACTTTGGGCTCCTATACCTCGCATTTTAGCCTGTGCATCCATAGATTTTGTAACAGCTGTTTTTACTGTCTTGCTTTTGTATGCAATAGCCCCTACCATTTTACCACCTGGAATAAAGCCCACTAAAGAAGCGGCTGCTGCTGCATAATTGCCCTGTGAGGCGTAGCCAACTGCAGCTATAGCGCTAGCCGCCATTCCTATTGGTCCAGGAACGAATGAAGCGACATTAGCTGCTACGGTGACTGTTTTAATGACCTTCTTCAGACTAATCCCAAACATTGCTTGTCCATCTAGATCAAACTCATTCACCGGATCAGCTGGGTAAACATAGCTATTCTCCACACCTCCCTCTACCGAATCCACCTGCGTGAATCGTCCTAAACCAGGAAGGTACACCCTCGCCCCCATGGAAATTGGCTTCAGCGCAAAGTCAACCTCGGTAATCTTCTGATGCTGCCCTACCCAACCGTAACTGCCGTTATGTGTATTTGCTGGCAGCACACTGCCCGTAAGGGCATTGCCGAAGGCATCGTACGTAAAGGCGTTTTGCGGGCCGTTGCCCGTACTAGTGTTGGTGCCAGCGGCATCGGTGGTCAGCAGCGTGTCGCCGTGGATGTTTGGCAGGCTGTACTGCTTTTGGTTGTTGGCTACGCTTTCCTGCGGTTTGACGGTAAGCATCACGCCACCAGGTAAGCTAATGTTCTTTTCTACTATATTCCAACTGTTATCACGTACGTAGTCGGGCGTGTCGCCGCTGCCCGTAAAGTGGTAAAAGCTAGTACCTGCACTTGCCCAGCTGCCGTTGGTAATGGTGTTTTTGTAGCGGGCTATTATGCGCCCCTGCACGTCACGGTCGTAGTACATACCTACACCCGTGGTGGAGCTGTCGTACTGTTCGTAGCCGGTACTGCGGTCGGAACTATCGTAGAACAGGTGCAGCGGCGTGCTACCGGTGCCTATCTGCGTCATGTTGCCATGGGTATCGTAGGTGGGGCTGTTGTATTGGGCGTCGCTGCTGCCAATCAGCCTGTCGGCGTAGTCGTAGCAGAAATTGGTGGCAACGCCATTAATGGTCTGCGTGGTGCGGTTGCTGTTTTTGCCGCTGTTGGGGTTTTTGTTATTGCCCGTGCCACAGGTAGTAGTGTTCTGTGTGCCAAAACCGTAGCTGAAGCTGTTGGCTCCAACGCTCAGGGAGGTCAGGCGATCAGCACCGTCGTAGCCATAGGTATACCACAGGTCATTGCTGCCGGATTGGACAATGTTGTTCGTGATCTGCCCGGACTGTGTGCGGTTGACGGTGTCGCTTACCGTAGTGGTGCCATTGCCCATACGGTAGATTTGGCTATTGGTGCGGCCCAGGCTATCCCGGCCGTACGTCAGGCGCAGACTGTTTGCGTTGCTGTAGTCCACGTAGTCTATGCGGCTGTATGTATCGTAATACACCGTGGCGTAAGTGGTACCGTCCAGCTTTTGCTGAGTGAGACGGTTGTAAGTGTCATATACCAGGGTTTCGTTGCCGAGTGGACCGCTGCGGCCAGTCAGTCTGCCGAGGGTGTCGTAGCTGGTGGTGGTTTCGTCGTCGTAGACATCACGGTACTTGACAGTGCGGCCCAGCAGGTCACTCCAGACCACTATCCAGCCATTACCATCCCAGCTGGTGGTAACTAGCGGGCTACCGCCCACGGCGTAGTCGTTTTGGATGGTGCGGGCGGCGTTTCCGTTGTAGGCTGGCACCGTGGTTTCGGCCACCCGACCACGAGTGTCATAAGTGGTGCAGGTCCAGCTGTCGGTGTTGTAGCGCGTAGCTACCACGCGGCCGGTGTCGTCATAAACGGTTTCGGTGGCCCTGCCCGTTTGGATGCCAGCACCGTCCGGGTCAGCTTCGGTTTTCAGTTTCATGAAGCCCGCTTGGCGGAAAGCTTCAGTGGTACTGGTCGTACACGGGTTGTCGCGTGTTTCGGTGGCCCCGTAGTGCGTGTAGTTTGTTGTGCCGCCGCCAGGCAATGTCTTGCTGGTCTGGCGCATAAAGCTACCCGTAGCCCCTGGCGTCTCGTAGGTGCTGCTGGTGGTCAGGTTCAGGCCAGTGGGGTCCAGACTGGTGCTTTGGGCCAGACCATATTCCGGATTACTGCCGTAGCTGGTAGTGGAGGTGCTGTTGCCCAACGTAGCGTCGTACACCTTGGTACTGGTAGTCAGGTTGTAATCCGGCTTGAAGTACTGGTTGACGCCTACATTGGTTTCGTCCGTGGGGATTATGCCGCCGGGAGGTGTGATATACAGGCCGATGTTACTGTCACCGGTACGGTGGTAGTATTCCAGCCGCCAACGATGCACCTCGCCGGCTACGTTGTCGAAGCCAACATATCTTGAGGTGCGCTGGGCACTGTCACTCCAGTCGCTCAGTACAATCTTGTCGTCTATGTACAGGCGCATGCCGTTATCTGCCCACACCCGGAAGGTGTAGTTGCCGGTGGTTGGCAGGCGCATTTTGCCGGTGGCCCGGATGCCCCAGTTGCTGGTAAGGCCGGATACCGGCGAGGCGCCGCCAGTGATGTACTTGGTGAAGTCACCCGCTGCCGCACCACTCAGATTAGTGGTGTGCAGTTTAGGTGCACCCTTCAGGCTTTGGGTAACGGTGTCGTATTCGTAGTACGCCACACTGGGCCCCTGCATACCTTCGTCATAGTTGGTGTCGGTGCGCGGCACGTCATTGACGTAGGTGCTGGTCGGTTTGCGGTCGGTGCCGTACCAGGCAGCTGGTGCCGGGCCGTACTGGGTGATAGGCCGGTCATCGTCATACAGCGTGGTGCTCTTTAGGCCGGTGGCATCGGTGGTGCTGTATACCAGGTCTTTGTGCTGGTCCCATTCGGTGGTAGTTGCCAGGTTGGCAATGTCGATGTCTTTTACTGTGCGCAGCAGGTTGTCATATTCTACGCGCCGAGCAAAGCCGTGCGGCTCGGTCATGCCAGTAATGTGCTGTTCGGTAGCACCGTAGTAGGTGCCGGTACCCGGCAGGTATTGCAGGGTGTGTTCGGTGCGCGTAGCCCC
>DASPHS010000081.1:0-5494 GCA_035629475.1 Saccharimonadales bacterium (SeqCode) | reverse complement strand
TAAGGGTTCTTGCTAATCGTGTACGGGTCGCCATAAACCTTCCAGCTGAGTGGCGGGTCAAGGTTCAGATTACCGGCCTTCAGGAACACGCGCTGGGCAGTATCAACCCGGCTGGTGTCTTCATGGGCAGCTTCTGTTTTCATAGCCGCATTACGGACATCCATGAAGGCGTTCAGATAGGTCGTCTCGTTGCCGCCTTGCGCTGGCGTCTTAGCCTTCTTTAAGGCAGCGGCGCGAATACCGCCAAAGCTTACGGCGTCGCTCCCAGGACCATGCACAACCATGGCGTCATAGTAGGCGAACTGCCCCAGGGACTTCAGGCCGTCAGCAATGGCCTGGTTCACCGCTGGGTTGAAGTACATGGTGTCACGCATGTAGTTCTGCGCTTCCTGGAACTTGACGTCCTTGGCGGCTGTCTTCCAGGCAGCTTCGAATGGTGCGCCCAAGCCCGTGTGCGATGCAGTACCATTCACCTTTTCCAAAGCGGGGATGTACTTAGCGAGTACGTTATTAGGAGCAATCTTGGCGTAGTATTTCACCATTTGCAGCATGTCGCTGGTACCGGAACAAAAGCCGATAATACCGCCGGTGTAGCCACGACCGTCCTTAATGTCTTCCAGGTAGCTGTACTGGGCCTTCCAGTTGAGCGAGGAGTTCTCGGCACTCGATACTAACTGCATGGCGATTTCCTTCTTGGAGGCATTGAACAGGTTGACCTGCGTGCTTGGTGGTGGCGTCGTGGAATTACCACCGCCCCCGGTACTGCCCCCAGTGGTGGCTGGAACAGTTACGGTCACCTTGGCCGACAAAGCCGAAGCCACACCCTTGGTATCGATAGCCTTGACCTGGTATGCGTAGCTCTTGCCAGCAACCGTGGTCTTGTCTTCGTATGTCACACCGGTCGTAATGACCTTCTTTACGCCATCACGGTATACTTCATAGTTTTTGAGCGGCGTTGCGCTGGCGCTGGCCTGCCAGCGGACCAGTACGCTCTTGCTAGCCTGGACATTTGCTACCACATTCCCCGGAGCAGCTGGTGCCACGGGTGCGTTAATCAGCTTGTTGCTAAAGATAACGTCGACCCAGTAGTTAGCGCCAGAGCCGTCTTCGTTGGGAAAGCTGGTGCTATTACTGTATTTATAGACACCGTTCACATTGGATCTCTTGGCTTTTACGGCTTGCAGCTGCTTATTGGCGTGGTCGGTATAGAAGTACTTAAAGTCTACCGAGTAGCGTCCCTTGGGTGCGTGGTAAGAAACAACATAGGTAACGTTAGCTGCCACGCTGACCGGCTTGCTAAAGGTAGCGCTCTGCCAGCCACTCTTGGTTTCCTTGGTAAAGGTCACCGTAGCCAGCTGACGACCGCCCGTGGTCCAGAGACTGCCGGTGTGCGTGCCGGTGTTTTGGGCTGCTTTGTAAAAACGTACCCCGGTGACATAGCCAGCGACCTTTGGCGTAAACTTCATACCCAGCTCCAGATTGTGCCGGTCATCTGCAGCGATGATCTTCGGCACGGCATTGCTGCCGAATACACCATATGAAGTTGTAGCTGCAGAAGCCCAGACCAATGAGCTGGCACCGACAATCATAAATGCCACCACGTAGACCAAAGGCTTCGCCAGTGTATGCAGGCGTGCCTTGAATAACCAGTTAGTGTTTTTAGCGGGTGCTTTCTTGGCCCGCGATGTAGGCTTTTTTGCGCTAGCAGACGTTCGTGGCATATCGTTCCTTGCTGTATTTTTGTTTTTTATTATAGTTCTTCAGCTTAGCATAAGCTTTTTACCATATGGCTGCAAGTCCGCTCATTGCGGCACCGCCCATGAATGCTTATACTGGCAAGTAATGTCCGCTTCGTCCAACCGTTCATCGCTCCAACGCCTCGTACGCGGCCTGCTGCCATCAGCCCTGAGTGCCATTCTCTGCATTACCCTTGCGAGCGTATTACTCGTGGTCAGTGCCATCCTGCAGAGCATGAGCGTTGGTACGTTGCTGCCGGATGTGGTTGATGGCAACTGGGGCGTGGCCTACACCAATAACGTCGTGCAGCCCCTTGTCAGCGTCACCAATAACGCCAGCCTGCAAATGATCATGGTGGTCTTTGGCTGGGGCTTGGCTGGACTCCTGGTATACCTGGTCGTCGAGTACAGCACCCGGACCTACAGGAATCTGCAAAATGCCCGTCAAAACATCCGAATATCAGGGCAGCACGTGGAAAGCGGCGTTGGACTCAACTCCTTTATGCGCATTGCCTTGTGGCGGCTGGGCGTAGTGGCAGTCTTTTCGGCCATACTGGTCAGTCTGGCCGTGCCACTCGGTAAGGCATTTGCCGGCTTGACTGCAGATATCGTCCTCGGCACCGAAGCCTTTATGGACAGCTTGGTCCGCGCGCCACTGGTCATACTGGGTGTCGCCTTCTTTTTACACTGCTGTGTCGTATTCCTGCGACTCTTTTTGCTGCGGATGCGCCTGTTCCGCGATATCCCCGGTTAAATTACTGCCGTTACTGCACCCGGCGTAGGCCAGCGGCAGCTTCAACATTGTTCGGGTTAGCGGCAATCACTTGCTCAAAGGCCGCTTTAGCCTGCGCACGGTCACCGTTTTGTTCATAGGCGGAACCCAACAGCACGCGCAACTGCTGGTCGTCGGGTAGCTGCTGCAACGCATCCTGGCAGATCTGAATAGCCAGTTTCTTTTGGTCGAGGGTGTACAGGTACAGATTAGCCAGGTTATTGTAGGTCACTGCCTTTTTAGGGGACAGCTTAATGGCCCGCTTGTATGACTCGACCGCTTTGTCGTATTGCTTCATGTCGCGGTATACGTTGCCCAGATTGTTGTGGGCCGTGGCATTATCGGGGTCGACCTTCAGGTGGTCCTCATATTGATCCCGTGCACCTTCGACATCACCAGTAGCATACAGTGCCACGGCGTAGTCCTGCGATGCCTGGGCGTCCTTAGGGTTATCCTTGGCTTTCTTGGAAAGGGTCGGTAATTGCTTCTGGTAATCAGCAACGACAGGGTTGCTGGAAACTGACGCCTCTTTTTCGGGCCGTAGCACAAACCATAGCGCGCCACCTGCCACGGCAACAGCAAGTACGGCAACCACTGCAGTGCGCCGTGGATGGCGCCGCACAACCGCAGGCCAGGCCATTTAGCTTATGTCCCCGCTTGGTCCGATTAAGTTATGCAGCTGCGCCAGCAGCTCGTCGCATTCACCGAGGCTCAAGACCGACATCACCTGGAGGGTCTGGATGCCAGCAGCGACCTCGTTGCCCAGCCGGGCTGTCGCTTCACCAGCCGGGTCAGACCTGTAGGTGGCCGCAAAATCAGCAGTCAGGGCTTTCAGGTCCTGTACGGCTGGATCGCCCATACCGGCAGTGCCAAAGATGCCCGCGGCCGCGCCGCCCAGGGCTGTCGTGGCCTTAATGTTCATAATAGAAGAAACAAAACGAGCTAAGGTATCTGCACTCATGGTTTTCAGTATACATATAAGGACTGCTAGAATACATCTATAGGTTAACCATGAGCAGTATATCTACAGCTATATGCACCGTTCGCAACCTCCTTTTGGCGGGTGCGCTCTGTGCCGTACTCTATCCTACCGTGCCGGGCGCTCAAGCCGTTGGCCCCACGCAGTTCCCTATCGATGTTGAGACATCCGGCAAGAGCGCGGAAGCTGACGGTAATGACTACATCTTATTCAGCCTATACATCTATGGCTGGTACTGTGTGACCACCCAGGAAGTACAGGAAAGCAACGTCTGCCCCGATGGCAGCCGCAGCACCAGTAAAGTAGGCCGGCCAAACCACAACATTGCTATCTATGCCAGCGGCAGTGATAACATCTTCACCGACACCAAAACATCGGGCATGAACCGCTATGTAACAGCCGATGATAATGGTGAAGCCCAATTCATGCTGTCCTCCACCAAAGCCGAAACCAAAACGCTGCGCTTTACTGACAACTTATGGGGAACGCCCTACGAGGGTGCTACCGGCACGGCCGTCGCCTTTAATGGCGGAAGTGGCGAGGCCAGCCCCGATGCAGCAGCAACTCTGGAAGAACAAGCAGAGACCGATGGCGAGCAGACAGGCGATGGTGCGGCAGCAACCGGCTCCTCACCAGATGACACAGCGACAGACACTAAAACTGCCGCCAAAGATACATCCGACGCCAAGGAAACTGCCAGTCGTTCATCTCTGCTCGTAGGCGGTGCCATCGTTGCGGGCCTGATGGTCCTGGCCTGCATTGCGTGGCTGATCATCAGCAAACGGCGCAGTGGTGGGGTGCCATCAGCAGTAACGACTGCCGTAGCCACGCATAATCCTGTGTATCAGCAGCAGTTGGGCCGCATCGCCGTCCAGGCGACTGTTGAACGACCTTTTTAAGCATTACCGCGCTGCGTACGTCGTCACGGTCTGGGCTAGTTTCCAGCCATCATCGGTACGACTAAATATGGCCGTAACCTTTTGCGGACGGGGGAACAGGCCACGGTCGCTGACCTTGACGGTCATTGAAGCAATAGCGCCAGTCCGCTTCCAGGTATCGGGGTAGCCCGCCAGCTTGGCATTGGCTGGCAGTGCCTTTTGCAGGTCGGTTTTGGGTGTACCGGGCGCTAATGAATTAGCCTTACCCTCGGCCAGTTCAGCAGGCAACCGGTCCAACAGCCGTGCAATCTCAGCAAGGTGTTGCTGCTCACCCGGCTCACAGCCCCGCCGAACCACAATACCCGTTTCGGCCGCTTGGTCAGCACACGCTGCGGGCTGCTTGGGTTGCTGCAACGCATCAGCAACATGAAAGCCAGCGCTCGTCGCGAACATAACGAACAGGATTACATTGAGGGCAATAAGCAGCTTTTTCATAAGCAGTATTATAGGCTATCAGGAACGATAAGCGGTGCTTCTTCGTCGTAGAGCACCAGGGCTTGCTGGTCGTTGAGGGGCACCGTTACGTAGCCATCGGCCTTCAGGTATTCGTCGATGCCGGGCATGATGTGGCCATATTTCGCGTTGCCTATATGGGGTACGATCACCATGTCTACGAGCCGTAAGCCATCTATCAGTTCCTCGGGTGACTCTGCCGGATCATCGGCCACCTGGAAATATTGCAACGTGGGGCCGGCAACAATCGCACCAGCGCTGGCACCACCATACACCAGGCCCTGCTGGACGAGCTTTTTAATCACCGCATCAGCACCGGTATCTCGGAGCAGCCACCGCAGGTAAAAGGTGTTGCCGCCGCCGAACCAGACGACGTCATGCTCGAGCAGCTTTTCGCGTAAGGCGTCCAGCCGGTCCTTGTAATCAAGCAGATCAACCTGCTCCAGCTGGTAGCCTTTGGCGGCCATGGCCTGGCGCTTCTCGTCCACCCAGCCCCGTTTTTCAGGCGCATACGTGTCGGCAGCGTTCTCAATAATCGCGATTCGGATGTCAGCCGGTTGTTTACCGACAAGTTCCTCAAATGCGCTACGGGTCTGTTCAGTGATGCCTTCTGAGG
>DASPHS010000080.1:0-7253 GCA_035629475.1 Saccharimonadales bacterium (SeqCode) | reverse complement strand
GTGCTCCATCGGGTGTGACCTACGCCGCACGTGGCATTGGGTGAGCGAAGGTCAAGCGAGGTACCGCCAGCCTCTACGGCCTTATCTACTGTGCCAAAGCCCCTTTCGCGCACGAAATCTCCCGGCTCGCCGTTGGTGTTTTCCAAGGCGACACCGGCGGCATCTTCACCTCGATGCTGAACGGCCATAAGACCGCGATATAACATATTCCCCACAGGAGCTTGGGAGTCCAAGGCTAAAACGCCTACTACGCCGCATGCTTCGCGCGGCTTATCTAACTCATGCCCCATCGCGTGGGGCAACGCCTCTATCATAGCTTCAGTATAGCAACTATGCCGCTTATGCCTAGGGTGACTTTTCGCATAAAAAAAGAGCCGGCATTGCCGACCCATATCTATCATTGCTGGTGCCCCCACCACGATTCGAACGTAGAGCTTCTCCTTAGGACGGAGTTGTTTTATCCATTGAACTATGGGGGCGATTGAGGAGGAATATTGTGCTTGCACAAAGTATTCCTCCGAGCGAGCCCCTCACCTGCCAACGGCAGATGGGGGCGAGTGTGTTTTAGGCCTCAAAGGACGGACTGATTTACTTACGCTTACCGCTCTTAGGCTGCGTAAAGTGCTCGTGCACATTCTCGTACTCAACAAGTTCGCTCTCGGCAAACCAGTGAGCAATTTCCTGATCTGCCTCTTGCTTGTCAGCTGAAGCGTGCAGGACATTGGGCACGCCGCGCTCGGCAGCAGAAGCCTGACCGTAGGTCATGTGAGCATAATCGCCACGAATTGTACCGGGCTGTGCGCTCTTGGGCTCGGTAGGACCGACCATCTTGCGGACAATCTCTACAGCTTCTACACCCTCAAGCACCATAGCAATGACGGGACCTTGCTGCATTTCACGCATTTGGGTTTCAAAAATATCATCGCCCTTGCGGGTTTTGAGGGTACCAATACCTTCATAGTGCTGAAAGTAGTGATCATAGTCGGGCTGCAACATTTTGGCGCCCACAATCTTAAGCCCCACGCGTTCGAAGCGGGTAAGAATTTCACCAACGATGCCGCGCATAACTGCATCCGGTTTAAAAACGATTAAGGTCTTTTCCATGAACGTCCTTTGATTATTTATGCGCCTATTGTAACAGATAGAGCCACCCTGCTCTACCCCTTAAATCCCATAATGCAGTACAATAAGATTATGCTATTACAAAAAGCCAAAACTAACTTTCTGGAATATCTGGAGATTGAGCAGAACCGCTCACAAAAAACGATCCAGAATTATGACCATTACCTTACGCGGCTGCTTGATTTTGCTGGCGATGACCTGCGGGTTGATCAGATTGACCCGGAGCTTGTCCGAAAATGGCGGCTTTGGCTCAATCGCCTGGGAACGAATGTTTCAGATGAGCTTGGAAAATCCACTCAAAATTATCATTTGATAGCCCTGCGCGGTTTTTTGAAATTCTGTGCTAAGCGCGACATTCCCGCCCTCTCTGCTGACAAAATAGAGCTGGCCCGTACCAAACGCAAACAAGTTACGTTTCTGAATGAAGATGAGCTGGGGCGTATGTTCAGCCAGCCAGTCATCGAAAAGATTAATGGTCTGCGCGACCGGGCTATCCTCGAGTTGCTATTTTCCAGTGGACTCCGCGTATCAGAACTCGTGGGATTAAACAGAGACCATATCAATCTAAAGCGACGGGAATTTATGGTACGCGGTAAGGGCCAAAAAGATCGGCCAATATTTATCAGCCCTGCTGCCGCTGAGTGGGTGCAGGCTTATATTGATCAACGTGATGACAATGCCGTACCGCTCTTCGTACGCTATAGCGGCCGTAAAAGCACTGACAGGTCTGGTGACTATAAACGCCTCACCGCCCGCAGTATACAGCGCCTCGTAGCCCAATACGCGCTGCTAGCCGGTATTACCAAGCATGTAAGCCCTCACACATTGCGGCACTCTTTTGCGACTGACCTGGTGATGAATGGCGCTGACCTACGCAGTGTGCAGGCCATGCTCGGCCACAGTAATATATCTACTACGCAGATATACACACATATAACCGATCCCCATCTGCGTGATGTACATGAGCGATTTCACAGTAATACTGTCGATTGAAAAACCACCCGTACTGGGTGGTTTTTCAATACACTGCTTTTACGCCTTTTACGGCTGACAAAGCCTGTTGGAGCTTGAAACACCCGAGACGTCGCTGTCGAAGTAGTTATCCATAACACTGAAGCGCTTGCATATGGAATCGGTGCTTTGAATAGCATAGTCTGAGACGTCGTTGTTGCTGTTGGCGCGGAGAGGCACACTCACCTGTACGCGGCGCAGAACGTCCTGGGCGCGGCCCGTCACATCAATGAGCGCCTGCGATCCTTCTATTTCAAGTACTGTGCCTGCGCTATTGTAGGCCCGGATTTGTAACGATGCATTGCGGTATATGGACGAGATACGCATGTGGTAGCTATTTTGGGTTAGGTTATTCACCGTCATTTTACAGTTAGCAGTAAGGCAGTATACGGGTGTTTTTACATTATTGTTGGACGCGCCAGGAGCGTACGGAATGGTAGGAAAGCTTCCCGACCATACGGGTATGGCAAAAGTAGTCATGGTACTACTGGCGAGCGAGGCAGCGGTAAACGTACCACTTGTAGGAACGAGGTCGAAGCGAAGCACGCCATACCCACAGCCCCAGCCTGACGTCGTAGTGAATGACGGCATAGTCTCCCAACAGCCTGTCATAGGGTCACCACTAGTAATCTTGGACTGCCAGGTGAGTTCTATCCTGCTGATAGTGCCGCTCTTGGCGGTGATGGGGACAACAATGGAATTAGTACCTACATCTGTATAGCGAAGCACGGTAGGCGATGGGTCAACAAGCAAACAGCTATACTTAACATTGGCATTGTTATCGATGACGGGGTTGGCGTTGTAAAAGCCCCCAGCCGTACCCGTACAGGACGTTTTTTCAGGAATAACGGTGCCGGCCGGCGCAGCTTTGATTGCCTCCCTAGCGTCGTTAACACCAGATTCGGCTGCATAAAACGCCTGCGTGCTGAGCTGCCGGTCAAGAGATTCACGTTGATTACGGCGTGACAGCGAAGCGAAACCTAAAACGATAAGACTGATCACGATGATAAGTATCATCGTAGTCATAATAGATATCATTCCCCGTTCGGATCGGGAAAGGCGTGATTGTGACAATTGCTGCATGCTCATGATTACCTTCTATTCTACCCTTTTTGTTACAACTGTTGTAAGCTCTGATTCAGCACAAAATTGTGTGCCCGCTGTCACATTTTGACAGGTTGCGGCAGCTGTTGTGGGATTGGTCAATATATCATCGTCCCCGCTCACAACTTTTACCGTAACTTTGTACAAATTCGTACCAATATTCTCGACTGACATTTTTGAAAGACGCATATTAGGCTGTAGTAATTCGCGTCCCGTTGTTGCCGCAGTATTCATGGACGACCCAGGTGTACTGGCGGTGCACCCTGGCCTGTCGGCAACTACGAGTGCATGATGCGTCTGTGCGGCAGTAGGCGTACCATCCGCTAGCTGCTTACCAAGCACAAAACTGTACTGCTGCCCGCCTACACAGAAAGCGTTATTAGGACCAGGCGTTTCAGTAACGTCACCACCGTTGAATTGAATCCCCTGGGAGACCAGATCAGTAATATTACGAGCGACAGATTGCGTATTGGCCTGCGTGATGCCCTTGTAATAGACGCGCGTAATCTGCAATATCGCGGTGGTTACAACGAGTAGCACCGTGCCGAATACCATGGTGGATATCATGAGCTCGATAATGGTAAAACCCGCTTGGTGTTTACCGAGTTTGACTTGTTTCATACTATTCATACAACCTATACTTCATTTGGACGGATGTATTGTTGCCCAAGACGCCTTCCCAGGAATTAATAATGGTGAACACGCTCCCCGAACGGGTAATGGACAAGTTGTACTCGGGCTTTTTGCCTGCAGCGTACGCCCCAGCTGCATTCACTTTGCAGGCATTGTTTGTTGAAGTAACAATAGCGCCTGCGGAAATACAGTAACTTGCAGGGGCTGAACCAAATATATCGTCAGGTTCTGTAGCCACAATATTCTTAACCTGCTCAACCTGGCTTTCGACGAGCTTAAGACCATCACTGCGCTCTTGAGCGTCACGCGTCGCTGTAAGACTCCGTGTGGTGGCTACATACGCACCGCCGAGTATAAGGCTGATAATTGCTATGGAAATGAGTACTTCTACCAGGGTGTCCCCTCGTTCAGCACGGGTTCGTAAACGGGCCATGATCATTATGAGCAGTCCTTGTTTGACTTAATTTGCAGCGTAACTGAAAGCTGCCGATTGCCTCCGCCGATAGTAATAAGCCCGGACTGATCAGTGCCGCCACTTACAAAACAAATAGCTACACCCTTATCAACAGCTGGTGAACTGGTAATCAGATTGTTGTTGATTGATTCAGCGCCAGCCAGTGCTGTCGCATTGAGCGACGTGTTGGCGATTGGATAAGCCTTTAGCTGCTGAGAACTGGAGTCCATACCAGCAGTGCCGTACTTGGCTAACGTAGAGAGGACGCCAAACGAACCAATATTAGCGCCTGTGTTCAGATCTGTCATCCTAAGAGTGCTGAGGCCATACAGCAAGAGCTTACGATCTGTTATGTCTGGATTACCCGGTGCGGTCGTAGACGGCGCCACCACCTTCGGCTTAGCATCATCTAAGTCTTCGACATCGTTCCCGTTACTTTGCTTCTGCAGCCCAGCAACTGTATATACACGCATTTGCTCAGGATTTGTACCGGCAACATCAAATTGGATAGCCTTGCCAAGTGAAATGCACCCCGCGTTTTCGCCCTGTCCTGCGGCTATACCACTAAACACCGGGCCATTAGCGCCAACGGTGCAGCTGAGATTATTCATATTTGGATAGTACCCTGTGGCAACTTCATTAACCACCTGCTGTATTTGCGAACGGACATCCTGAATAGACTGCGTAAATTCCTGCCGGGCTTGCTTGCCTGAAACTGCCAAGGCGGCAACAAGGAACAACCCCCCGCTTACTGCGAGTACAATCATGGTCTCCACTATGGTAAAGCCACTCTGCTTACGCCCCACCTTCATAGCCTTCAGTATACCATAAGCAATTTGGGCTGTTGCACCTTTTTTATACATAGATCAGCCCGCTGTACCACGCGATAATCCGATGCCCGAACAGTACGACCACGATAAGCCCGATAATAAGAAATGGCCCGAATGGCACATGTGATTTACGCCCTGCCTTACCCTGTAAAAGCGCTGGTACAGTTGCCACCAGTGCGGCAAGTGAGGCTACAAACAGCAGAAGGAAACCCTCAAGGAACCCTCCGGCCAGTAATCCCAAAACAACGCCCAACTTCACATCACCCCCACCAATCCACGTGCCGTGAGAAACCTGAAATAGTAGATAGAATATACCGGCTACGACCAGTGTGCCCAATAAGGCAGCAACGAGGACCTTCCAGTTCATGGTCCACACGGCCACAACTGCAACTTGCACAATAGCCAAGCCAATAAGGGGGAAAACTATTTTATTTGGCAGCAGAAACCAGCGGAAATCATATGCGGCTAGGGCGACAAAGCCCACGATAAAGATGCACCACAACACAAACTGGAATAGCCCTGCTCCGGTCAGCGCCAGAGGCCAAGCAAGATATGAAATAACGAATAACGCCGGAACGGCAATTTCTGTCAGGGGATTGTCATGTATTTTGGCGTGACAGTAGCGGCATTTGCCACGAAGCGATAGCCAGCTGAGTACGGGTATGAGATCTTTCGGAGCCAATGTATGGTGACAGTGCGTACATTCAGAACGCTCGCGCACCCAGTCACGGCCCTCGTGCAGGCGCCAGACAAAGGCATTCACAAAGCTACCCAGGATTAATCCCAGCCCAACAAGCAATAGCAGTATCATGCCTGTATGGTACCACATTCAAAACTACGGCCCCATACTAAAAGAGGCTCCGAAGAGCCTCTTTGTTGCCTGCTTGTTAGTCCTAGGACTCTTGGCAGAGCTTTGCGTTATCTTCAGCAGTGTAGAGGATAACGTACTGGCGGCTGGAACCAGCTACCGCGTTGCTACCGGAACACTTTGCGCCGGTGACAATCACAAGTGATTCAGTCGTTGTGGCGTTGGTAGTTGCACCAGTTGCGAGGGTAACCTTGCTTGGTGTGCCTGATGCGTCATAGAAGCCAAGCTTCACGGGAACGGTGTTAACACCGCTAGATGCACCAATGTTGACACCAGTTGCGCTACCACCGCTTACGGCAGTTGGAACGTTACCACTGTTGTTACCAACGTATTCGCTAACCGCTGCAAGCGTGTTTGATACGTCAGTCTTGCGCTGCGTGTTACGTGAGTTACGCTGTAGGGCCGGAACCGCAAGGAAGACTACCAAGAGGATTAGACCTGCAATAGCAAGCACAATCAGTACTTCGATGATCGTGAAGCCTTCATTACGTTTTTTTATGTTGTTCAGCATTTGAGTTGCCCCCCTTTTGCTGTTTTTAATTGCTTATGCTAATAGGATAATACGTATCCTCAGGTGAAATTGCAATAGTATTGTTGCGTGTACTCTCTGTTACAGCCTAGGCGAAGGATTGTCCTGCCAGCCCGTAAACCGGGAGCAGTACGGCCGCTACAATGATAAAGGCCACAACACCAAGCACAACCATAAGGACAGGCTCGATAATAGTGGAGATGCCCTTGATCTGGTCATCAACTTCTTTCTCGTAATAGTCGGCAGCCTTGGACATCATTTGCTCCATCGAACCTGACTGTTCACCAATGCGTAGCATGTTTGGGACAAGTTCAAGGAAGTTAGGATCGTTCTGCAATGAATCAGAAAGCGCCTTACCACCCTTTACTTTCTCGGCAGCCCGCAGAATTGAGTTTTCCATGTGGACGTTAGCGGTTGCCGCAGCTGTAATCTCAAGCATCTGAATAAGCGGCACACCGCTGGCGACAAGCGTTGATCCGGTACGCGAGAAGCGAGCCATATACATCTTTTGAAAGAGTGGACCTACCGGCCAGATGTGCAGTTTAAGCCGGTCGACAACGAGCTTGCCTGGACCAGTTCGTGCCCAGCGAGTCGTGAAGAACGCGAGGATAGCGAGCGCGACAAGAATAATCCACCAGTAAGCTATGATAAAGTCGGATATGGCCAAGAGTATTTTCGTAACAAGGGGTAAATCAGCACCAG
>DASPHS010000079.1:0-23743 GCA_035629475.1 Saccharimonadales bacterium (SeqCode) | reverse complement strand
CGTCCTTAATACCACTGCTGGCTGTAAGCTCAAAGTTGGAAAATTCTTTAGCTTCGTCCAGGTACTTGTCGTCTGCTCTTACGGCTTGTATCGCCTGTTTGTTGTCAGCAAAGCAGCTTTCCTTGTTGCCCTGGGACAGCTCACGAGCTTCCTTGAGCGATGACATTGGTGGAATGACCGAGGGCGAACGGCTATTCAGCAGATATGCCGTTGTTGCCACGGTCACCAGTACGGCTACCGATCCGCCCACTATAAGCAGTCTTGTTTTAGATGTTTTCATTGTTGTCACCACCTCTCTTGCACATTCTTTAATTATTCCTATGCCCGTGTCGGCATATGCCCTTACCACAAAGCCAAGCATATCCCCGCCTGCCTCACGCTGCTCCCGGCACATATCGCCGAATGTCTGCCGCATCGGCTCAGAAAATTGCCTTTGGTAGCTTTTAGGGTACAGGCGCAGTAGTCTGGCATACCACCGCTCAAACCGTTTAGTACTGTCGCTACGGTTCATATGGCACCAAGATGGGCAGTGCTGCACGGCGTTTGGCAAGGGTAACGACCCGTTTGTAGCGTTCTAATTCGGCGGCAAGCGCTTGCTGCCCCAGGCCGGTTATTTTGTAGTAAATCCGACGCTGGTCATCCATCGCGGGGTCGATCTTTTTGTCGCTTTCCGCGACCAGACCAGCATCCAGCATGCGCTTAAGCGAGCCGTAGAGCGTGCCGGGCCCCATGCTTACTTTGCCTTCGGAGTCGGCTTCGACCTGTTTCATAATGGCATAGCCATGCTTTTCGCTTTCCGACAAAGCCATCAATATATACAGGACGGCAGGAGTGAGAGGAGTATAGGTTTGGCTATCAGACATGTCTTAATAGTATATCCGCTGCGGATATACTTCAAGGACAAATAACCACCCACTAGCTCATACCAAAACAAAAACCCCACTTTCGTGAGGTTCATGTTTTGGTGCGGGTCAGGGGACTCTAACCCCTGGCCTCGTCCTTGGCAAGGACGCGCTCTAAACAACTGAGCTAGACCCGCATATTTAAGTGCTACATCGCTGGCGGCAGGACCGTAAGGTAAAGTACCATTCACGGCAGTTGTCTAGAGCGTTAACGCTATTTTGATGTTTCGGCTTCGCCAAATACAACTGAGCTAGACCCGCATGCGATGAGAACGATTATAGCTGTTAATCTTTTATGATGCAAGCCCTTGACCCCTATATAATTACCAAATAATAGAGTATGGTATGCAGTGATGAATAATGCAGAACGCAACCAGACTGATCAGACGCCGCATGAGCTTATGGCCGGCGCCCGGCTTGGGTTTGATATCAGTCATGCTTATGTGCAGCCTGATGGAGACCATATACGAATCGGAGCTGCCATCATGTTTGCAGAAGGGGCTGGCGAATTACTCCACGCCAAACTTATTGCCCAGGGCCTGACTGACGAACAAATAGACGAATTGGTTCGCGATGGATCATTAGAAACGAAATTACTTGAGCTTGCCCCGGATGAAATGGCCGTTATCAAACACCGCGTCCAGGAGGTGGCTACTGACCCATCTGCTCGAAGTGCTTTGGAGGATGAGGTATACCGTACGGAAAGGGAGCAGGGGCTTACCAGAAATGATTAGTTCTGAGAAAATCGTAACATTGCCCGGGCACTTAATGACATGTTTTCAGAGGTACGTCCTCTGAAGCGATAGGTGTTTTTTTGCTGTTAGAAATGAGTTGATGGCTGCAAGGTATGACCCTGGAGTAACTTTATACGGCGCTGAGGCATCCTTT
Organism: Saccharimonadales bacterium (SeqCode); assembly: GCA_035629475.1. Classification (GTDB taxonomy): domain Bacteria; phylum Patescibacteriota; class Saccharimonadia; order Saccharimonadales; family UBA4665; genus JARIHD01. Next base: position 21,953 of record DASPHS010000079.1, on the reverse strand, counting down.
TCTTTACAGCACATATATACTAGACAGACGCCATAATAGAAGTTATGCAATAAATGTACCGTAAGAGGAGATACATATGGTTTCAGGATACTGTGTTAAATGTAAGGAAAAAGGCGTTGAACTGTCAGCGCCAGAGATCGTCCAAACTAAAACTGGTGGCTTCATGGCCAAAGGGAAGCACGAAAAGTGCGGAACTGTTGTTTGTGCAATGATGTCTAAGGCTAACGCCGAAAAAGCAGTAGAAGACGGCGCCAAAAAGGCCTACTAGATATTCTCACCCCGCTAAACTAAGGTGCGCCACGAAAAGAGCCTTGCCTAATGGGCGGGCTTTTTTCATAATTACGTTTCCAGGGTCTGACTCCGTGCTGAGAATCTTCTGCCTCAATAACCTCTGTCGAAATCCCTTTATTTGCTATAGTTAGGTCATGAAATTTTATGGCCAGTTCCCAGAGTTATTAGAGCTATTGCAAGGAGTATTATGAACAAAATGAGACATAACCAGGCCGGATTTGCCGGTATACAGGTGGTGGTAGCGATTGTAGTAGCGGCGCTGATTGTTGCAACGGGTTGGTTCGTATGGAATAGCAGGCAAGACAACAAAGACAGCTCCAACAAGAGTACGGCCAGGACCAAATCCGAGCCCAGCTGTACTGCATCTAGCACTTCGCAGTACTGCATAGAACGCGCACCAGCCGAAAATACAAAACTCTCAAAATTGCCCACCGAGTTGCAGACTGTGGTAAAGGCCACGTACGCCCAGGAAGTTCCGGCATGCATAAAAGACGGCCAAATTGTCGACTATTATGGCAAGCCCGAAGACCTTGATGCACAATATGCACCTATTGGCTCTGCTATTGTTGGCATTGGGTGCGATGGCGTCTCAGCCGGCTTATTTGCCAAAGACTTGAAGACTGGCGAATGGAAGTTTTTAGAGACGACTCAGATGGCGTTTTCGTGCGACACGGTGTTTAATAATCCCGTGCCCAAGGCGCTGCTTTCACTTGGCGGCGGCGCCCAGTGCTTTACAGATGATACGCTGCAAAAGTATGATGACGCATCTGCTGAACGTTTCTTATAATTCTCTTCCGACAAACCTGCCTTTACCCTTAAGAAAGTCGAGTGCGCGTTGCACATTCTCGTGAACTTTTGCGTCGGACTTTAGGCGGCATATGTAGCGGTTAATCTCGTCCGCTGTGGCGAGTTCTTGAGCATTGTAGTGTTGATATACAGTCGCCATTCGTTTGCGAAGCGTACGAGTGTTTGCGTGTATGGCGTCTTATTGATATAGCCGTGGATCGGCATGGGGCCTTTGTTTTTGTTAGCCTCTGCAAATATGGCCGCGAGTATTTCTTCGGGGACACTAACGTACGGATTGACGCCGATTATTGCAATTTCAGCCGTAAAGGTATGCATCTTCTGATTATAGTCCATCGCTAGAGAACCCTAAACGCCTATGATGGTGTGCTTTGATCTGCTGCTCAAGCGCGCCTAATGGTTCTTAGCCTCAGACGGTATACTTATTCTATGACAACAAAACAACGGCTCGTCCTACTTGTAGCAATATTAGGATCATTCGTCGCATTCCTAGACGGTACGGTCGTAACGGTCGCGCTGCCGCAAATTAGCGAACAGCTCGGCGGTGGGCTTATCATTCAGCAATGGGTTAACGATGCATACCTGATAACTTTGGGAACGCTTATCCTGGCCGCTGGCTCCCTATCTGATATCTTTGGACGAAAGAAAATACTTACCTATGGGCTGGTGGGTTTCCTGGCCGCTTCATTGCTATGCGCAGTGGCCCAGAATGCGCAGTGGCTGATAGTGGCGCGAGGGCTGCAGGGGATAGCCGGTGCGTTGCTGGTCCCCAGTTCATTGGCGCTTATTATTAGTGCATTCAGCGGTAAAGAGCAGGCCAAGGCAATCGGCACATGGACCGGTTGGACTGGCATCGCATTTATTGTTGGCCCGCTCGTAGGCGGATTGCTGGTTGACTTCGCCTCATGGCGCTGGGCTTTTGCTATTAATGTCATACCTATAACCATTGCTCTTATGCTGGTTGCTAAACTTTTTGTCGAGGAAAAGATAGAAGAAAAGAATAAGTTCGATATGCCCGGAGCCATACTCGGCGCACTCGGCCTTGGCGGCTTGGTCTTTGCCTTGATTGAACAGGGGAGCCTTACCTGGTTGCATCCTGCTATTTGGGGCAGTTTCAGCGCAGGGCTGATATTGCTGCTTGCCTTTGTGGTGCATGAACGACGAACGCCTCAGCCGATGCTTCCACTCGCTCTTTTTTCCGAACGAAATTTCAGCGTGGGGAATATTGCGACGTTTGTCATATATGCGGCACTGGCCCTCCAGGGCTTCCTGCTAGCCATATTCCTGCAGCAGGTCGCAGATTTCTCTGCCACGGCCGCTGGACTGGCATCTATGCCAGTTACTGTGATCATGCTTTTCCTATCTTCGCGGTTTGGTGCGTTGTCGGGTAAGTATGGGCCGCGGCTGTTTATGGCAGCCGGGCCTATCGTTGCGGGCTTTGGTGCTCTGCACATGTCTATGGCTAATCTGCCTATAAATTACTGGACCGAAATATTGCCGGGTATCCTTCTGTTTGGCTTAGGGCTATCAATCACCGTCGCCCCTTTGACGTCCGCCATATTAGGGTCTATTAAAGCTTCGCAGGCCGGAGTGGGGTCGGCGGTCAATAACGCTGTAGCGCGCATAGCGGGGCTCGTATCGATTGCTATGATCGGACTCTTTATCGGCACTGCGCTTACCCGGGAAGGCTTTCAAACGGGTCTTATTATATGTTCGGCACTGCTCATTGCCGGAGGTTTAATTTCTGCTGTAGGTATCCGCAACGGCTTAACGGGCGATACAGCGGTTGCGACTGAGTGACCGCTCTAAGTGTTTTGTTTGTTAAAATAGAACTGAAACTAATTCAGTAAGGGGAATAACCTACATGGCGACCATCAATCCGTACATCAACTTCAATGGGAATGCCGAAGAGGCCTTCAATTTCTACAAATCTGTATTTGGCGGCGAATTTAGCACAGTTGTACGCTTTAAGGATTTGGAAGGTCCTGACTTCCCCGTGCCAGAAAACGAAGCAAATAAAATCATGCGTATTGTTTTGCTAATCGGCGGCAACGAGTTGATTGCTAACGATGTTCCCGAAGCCCTGGGACGGGTAAATGAAAACGAAAACAGGTCCAAAATAGCGGTCACTGCACAAAGCCGTGAAGAAGCCGACAACATATTCAATGGCCTTTCAGCGGGTGGAACGGTGGAGATGCCTCTCGACGAGAGCCCATGGGGTACCTACTTTGCGATGTTCCGCGACCAATACGGCATTGAGTGGACGGTAGAATTCGACCCGAACGCTGGCGCGCAAGCGTAGTGCTCTCTGAACTCCTGCTACAATAGGGCATTATGCAAGTACACCACCTCCAGTTAGCTGCAAAGCCATTTAACGCCATCCAAAGCGGGCGCAAAACAATCGAGTGCCGCCTGTATGACCAGAAGCGCCAGGCCATTCAGCTTGGTGACGAGTTGGTTTTTACCAACCGTGAAGACGCTGCACAGACGGTGCGCGTCAAGGTGACCGGCCTGCTGCGGTATGCCAGCTTTGCAGATCTGTTTGCGGGTGCCGCGCCAGAAGCATTTGGTGGCGAATCAACAGAAGGGCTGCTGGAGCAAATCAGGCAATTCTACCCTGAGGCAGAAGAAGCTCAGCATGGTGTGCTCGGTATTGTTATCGCACTGGCGTAGGCCCACGCAAGACAAATGACATTGCTGTTTTCGTGAAACATTAAACGTACACGCTCCCATAACGCATACGGTGCTGGCTCCTCCGTGTATACTGAGGGCATGCAAGTCTTACCTGAACAAATTCTCCCTTCGCAAGATTTCCTCAAAGAAAAGACAGTCCGATTTATCCTGGAGTGCCTCCGTACGGGCAACCTGGATGACCTGCCACCAACGCCGCTCGTCCGCCAGGATGCAGATGGCCGCCTGATAGCCATCGACGGCCACAATCTCATTGCGGTCAGGCACTATCGGAACGAGCCGATTGAAGTGATCGTAGCCACATCCTCCACCGACGGATTGCCAGCAACGTCAGAGGCTAACGTTACTCGTAACCAGGAGCTAGCCGATAAGTTCGACACCGTGCTGAGTGAACAGCGGCGTGTCGCTGCCGAGGGCGTAACAAGCTTCAAGACGTTGATAGAAAAATACCCAGATTTGTTTAAGGCGGCAGCATGACCCTTTGCTATACTGACCAAATGAAAGAAGTATACGTACTCAGACATGCGGAAAAAGATGCGGCGGGCGAGTTAACTGATGCTGGTCGGCAGATGGCGAGACAGCTTGGCGGCGTATTGCCGGAGTTTACTGTAGTCATCGCCTCGAATTCACCAAGAACTATTGAAACGGCAACGCACCTGACTGCCAGTGAGCCGCTGAGAGATGGCCGGGCGGGCTACTACCAGACGGCGCAAGAAGTAAGCGCCGGTATTAGCAGGTTAGCCGCTGAACAATCCATAACCTTCCTTGAAGCCGCTGAGCTGTATAACAATGGAGAACTGGCAGATGGCATACGTGCGCAGGCTGCGGAACTGAATGATCTTATAGATGAGACTATGGGCCGTCTGAGCGATGGAGAGAAAGCCTTGGTGGTCTCGCATGATATGACGATGACGCCGGCTCTTGTGCAGCGAGATCAGCCAAGGCCCCTCGTTAACTACTTGTCTGGCTATGTCATCAGGGATGACGGCGCGGTGTCGCTTTTTGAGGCTCAGGCAGCGTTGGCTACAAACCAGTAACGGAGGTTACGGTGCTGTCGTAAGTTCATACTCCCACCCGGCCTGCCAAGCCCAGGGTGACAGCACGGCATCGTATAGGCTTTTGCCCGCAATCCACCGCTCCAGGCCATACTGTGTGGCCCGGTGGCCAATAATCATCACGGTCTTGCCGTCGTAATCAGCCAGCAAATCTTGCAGGAATTCCTTCATGCGCTGCGAGGTATCTTCGTAGCTTTCGCCGTCAGGGTAGGGCACGGTCAGTGACGTCTCACGCAGTGCTTCAACGTCAGCCTTCGGGGCACTATTGAGCGAGCCGTAGTTGCATTCACGCAGCCGCTTGTCCTGTACGATGGGGAACTTGTCACCAAAGGCCAGCTCGGCAGTGCGGTAGGAGCGTTGCAGGTCGGAGCAGAATATCGCATCAAAGTGGTCGTCCGCCCGGCGGGTGCCGAGGTCTTTGGCTTGTTCTTCACCTAGCTTAGACAGGGATGTATCATCCCATCCGGTTGCCAGCTTGGCTTCGTTGTCGGTGGTCGTAGAATGTGATTCAAAGATGATGGTTACCATGTATTAAGTAAATCACATTGACACTCATATCCGTTGTTTATTATGCTTACGGTAATAGGGTTTAAAGGGGATTTATGAGGGCACACGTTCGCGCACTACACAGGTTAAGTGTCGTTGCTGTTTTTGCTAGCTTTGGGCTGGCATTGGTAGCACCGACTATAAGTACATATGCAGAGGGTACGCATCAATTTAATACGCAGCAAGAGTTGAGTAATGACACTCGCGTGTATGTTGACGTACTGAATAATACGGAGACGATTAATATATCGCTCTGTAACGGCGGCACGCTGCGCATATATGACACCGAAGGCACGCCAATGGATTTGGGTGACGACACCATGGTTAATGAAGACACCGAATACATGGGCAACTTGGACTGTGAAGCTGCAGTGCCAAATCCAATCACTAATGCCTACGAATTTACGCCAGGCGCAGCCGGTACCTACCGCATTGACTTGAGTAGTACGAACGACCAGCATCGCTTTGACTTTACGGTCACACCAAACAACAGCACCAACCCGAATCCAACATTGGCAGACGGCCGTGTATGGTCGTACGAATGGGACCTGTCAGCTGACGGCCCAACCGGTGCTGAGGAGGGCGTAACGAACATCGACATGTACGCTCTGGTTCCAGCGCCGGACGAAGACGAAAGCTTTGTGTGGAAACTGGACCTGAATAACTTCTCTGGAGGCAGTTACACACTGGCCGCCAACAACATCGGGCTGGACGCGCCATATTCTGGCATCAGCTACAACACCAGTTCCGATGTGACACCACTGTATCCAATCTACCTCGGCTATCCAGCTGTCGCGGGCGGCGCAAGTACGACACAGCCAGCCATTAGCAGTCTCAGCTTCATGGATGCCGACGGCGAGGACGACACCTTCTCACCTGGCGGCACCAGTGGTGTGCAGGATACAGGTACGTTCAAGTTCACGAGCAATGTCAGCAACGCGACCTACGCTATCACCATCGACACTAACCAGGACGGCGTGTACGGTACCGGCGACCGTGTATTGCTTGGCGAAGCAGTTAGCGGTGTCAACGAAGTCGAGTGGGATGGCAAATACGCTAATGAGGAGCCGGTTGCCGAGGGCAACTACAATGCCCGTCTGCAGCTACGCATCGGTGAATTCCACTTCGTAGCCAGCGATGTCGAAACTTCTGGCGGTAGCGCAAATGGGGAAGATTGGACGAACGGTCTGACTATTTATAAGGCCACCGGTCCCAGCACTACTGAAAACACGACCGTATATTGGGATGACACGCAGCTGACCAAGGAGCACTACGATGAAGTGCTCGATGAGTATTCAGAGGTGCAGGCAGATGGCGTATATTCCAACCTTCCAAATGGTGTAACCTCTGGCAGCAATGCCGATGCTAACGGTGACGGCCGCGCTGATGGCTTCCACACCTGGGGTGACTTTACCGGTGGTAGCGTGGGTGATAGCAATAACATCGACACCTTTGTATACGGCGCATCTGACACGGAATACATTACGATGGGCGTGGCACCAATTGACGGTACCGACGACGATGGCGTGTCCAGCAGCATCGAATACTTGGCCAACAACAATGGTGACGGTAACGGTGACGGCATTCAGGACCACCAGCAGGAAAATGTAACCTCACTGCCAAACCCTGCGGTCAACGACGCCTATGCTACCTTGGCCGTAACTGGCACCAACGGGTGTGATAGCCTGAGCAGCGTCAGTATCTTTAGCGAAGGCCAGCTGAGCTCCTTTGACAACGGCTATGAATACCCCGTAGGTCTGATGGACTTCAACATCAACTGTACGACTCCTGGCGGCACGGCCGACATAAAGGTGTACTATGACAAAAAGTACGACACCTCCACATGGACAGCCCGAAAATTCATTAACAACAAGTACGCCAACATCAGTGGCGCGGTCTTTGGTACGGCAACCGTCGGCGGCAAGACGGTGACTACTATGAGCTATGCGGTAACTGACGGTAGCAGCCTGGATGCTGATGGGACTGTCAACGGGGTGATCGTTGACCCTGCCGGTCCTGGTACCAATGGTACCGTTGCAACAACCGTCGGCGCGCCAAACACTGGCTTGGAATACAGCGGCATGCTCTTGCCACTATTCGCAGTCAGCGGTGGCCTGACCGTACTATCAGTAACGTGGTATGTCCGTAAGCGTCAAACACAAACTATCTAGCCTGCTAAAGGCTATCAAACACAGGAAGCTGCTGGTTGCAGCTTCCTGTGTTGCCGTAGCGCTGATAGGTTTTGGCGTTGTGCAACTGGGCGTGCGTGTCGCCAGGACGACCGGTACGGCACCGCCGCCCAATCCCAAGGAAGTTATTACACAGGATATCGATCAGCCGGTAGAAAAGAAAGCCGCGTACGACGATTACAAAGTGGCCGCTGACCAGCCCCGTCTTATTAAGCTGCCCACCCTGGACGCCGTCGGGCCGATCCAGAAAGTCGGTATCACCAAAGATAATGCCATTGCAGTGCCTACCAACGTCAACTTTGCAGGATGGTATACCGGCAGCGTCAAGCCAGGCTATCCAGGGTTGAGCGTTATAGACGCACATGTTTCGGGCAAGTACACATCCGGATTGTTCAAACAATTGCCTAAACTCAAGACAGGCGATGCAGTACAAATAACCTACGGTGATGGTACCGTGCGCTCATTCGAAGTCGTAGAAGGTAAGGTGTTGCCCCAAAGCGAAGCCGGGGCATACCTGCTGACCAAGCGTGCCACGATTGATAGGCAACTCAACCTGATTACCTGTGACGGTGTGTACGACCGCACCACTAAACAGTACGACAAGCGCTACGTTATTGTGGCAAAAGCCGTCGATTAAACGCACTACTTTACGGATGATTCGGCGGGAACTGCTGCAGGTAGGCATATGCCCGTCGCCACGGCAGTTCCGGAAAATACTCTGGTGGCCGCAAATTGTGCTGGCCACCGGCAATATAGGCGGGCAGCCCTTCGGCAATGACGATCCGTTCATAGTCCCAATCCGGCCAAGCTTGTTTGTAGGCGGCTTCAGTCACCTCTAGCAACTCTTCTTCCAGCGTCCAACCATTAAAGTCAAAAGCCCAGATACCATTGCTGGCGTACAGGTGGTTGCCGGTGTGTTCATCATTTTTGGGCTTAATATAAATCAGCTGGTAGTCTTCCTCATAGTGCAGCGATAAAAACGTATGTGCCAATATGTGGCAGGCACCGGCGGCAAAAAATGCCTTGTCGCTGCGGTCCCATGCCAGGAACATATCCCGCGATTCCTCGGGTGTGCGTTGATAAATAAACCCTGGTTCGTACATCAGGTGGTCTCCCTCATTGTTGTTTGTTTTAGCCTCTCACAGCTGGTTTCAGTGTAGCATTAAGCGGCGAACACAAGCGGTGTGTTAATGACAGCGAGCCAGAAGGGTTTGCCATCTGGTGCTGGCAAGCCCACTGTTGGAACGCTATAAAGAGTGGGGTGCGGTAGTGGGCAGTTGTTGCAATAAGGTGGCGGGCTTAAGAGCTAAGTCTCCGCCGTTTGCTTGCAAGGGCGCCCAGCATAATGCTCCCGGCCTGCATGGCAACCTGTGCGCGCCGGGAAACTGGCTCGAGCGCAAGCATCTGCTGGAGTGTATCTCCACATGACTTCAGTACACCCCCAGCACGATTGGTCAGTTTGTCCATGTGCAGTGAGGCGGCTAATCGCCGTGCGGAACCCAGACCAATGGCCGGAAAAAACACGGTATTGTTCAGAAGGTCAGGCCAGGTATTTTGGGCAACAGGGTGGCCCTCGAGCGCCTGTTCAAACGTGCCCGGCCCCACGGCAGACCAGTAGTCGTACAGCCTCTCAGTACAGCCGTATTGCAGTCTTTGCGCACGGTTCAGGTCTATGGGAGCGGCATCAACTTGCGTGAGGATATCCTGCATATGCCGCATGATGCGTCCATGGTGTGCGGCTACATGGCCAACCATTTCGCGGCGCAAGCGGGGCTGGATGGCTCCGGCGAGTGCCGTTCCGTCGCTGTTGGCAAGTGCTTCTGACGCAAAGTAGCCTGATTCGTCATTCACTCCCATACTTCCGGGGACTTTTTGTACCATATACCCTGGGACATTATTGCCGCCTATCATGGCCATGGCTGCTTCTTCGGATCCGGTCGTTTTGGTGTAGTCTTCGTAAAGCGTTTGGGCGTCTATGCCATGGTATATGCCCGTAGCTAGTGTCTCTGCGTAATTGAGGTCGGAGCCTGCGGTTCCTGCTGGGTAGGATGGCTGTATAGCCTGGCGGAGTTGCAGGATATCGTCATAAAAAGCATGTTCACCGCGCGTCGTGGTATACATGAACGAATTAACCAGCGTGTTGTGGAGTGGCTGTCCGTACACGGGCCGGTAGGTGTCAATAATATATTCGAGCGCTTGGGCATCGGGCAGCGTACTTGTACGGTCGAGCTTTTTGTATTGCACTCCCAATTCCCAATCGGGCACGATATGCGCACGGCCGAGGTTATTCATAAGGAATTCGGGGGTTATGGATGCTTCTTCAAAGAGCGCATCACCGTTTGCGGCCATGCCCTGGGGATACATATCCCAAAAGAGAAAGCGATGCCCGAGGGCACGCAATAGCTCTGGGCGCTGACAGAGAGCCTGCGGCAGGTAATCGTATGTCAATGTCCAAATAACTTCACTGGTATGGCCATTGCCGGGAACGAAGGCGTTCGGCAGATCTTTCGCCTCTTGGGCGTCGAGCGAAGCAGGCTCTACAATCCAAAGTCTGCGTGTAGGTGCGTCGGGACTATGGCCGATAGGTATATCGTCAAACCGGACGCGCACACCATTCTCGCCATGTTGGTGGCGCTCATGCAGGCTATCGAATCGTTGTTCTACTTCTTCGCTGCTGTGATAGCGTCCGTAATCAGGGACGGCGCCCAGCGCGTCATAAATGAGCTTTCGGTCGGCATCCAAATGGTGCGGTACGGTAAGGTGAGTTGCTTCGGGTGTAGTCAGCATAGAGGTGGATTATGCGCCTGCAAGGCGATTGGAAATATATATAGTAACCTAACGGTGTATATTTGCCAATTTTATGACCCTTATGATATACATTAGGCTATAATTAACCCATGACATTCAAAAACGCTATCATCCTGCACGGCACTATGGGTTCGCCTGATATCAACTGGTTCCAATGGCTCAAAACGGAACTTACTACCAGAGGGTTGCAGATGTGGCTGCCGCAATTACCTAATCCCAGCCAGCCGAGTCTGCGCCAGGAAGCCGATTATGTCCAAGCCGAGTGTCCGTTTGCTATAAACCAGGAAACGCTGGTCATCGGTCACTCCAGTGGGGCTATCCTGGCATTAATTTTGGCGCAAGAAAACCAGGTGCCCATCGGTGCCGTGGTAGCGGTTTCCGTATTCCACGATAACTCACTCAAATGGGATGCCAACAACAGCCTCTTTGACGTTGCCTTTGACTGGGCTGCCATACAACAAGGGGCGGGTCAGCTGCTCTTTGTCCATTCCGATAACGACCCGTACGTACCACTGGAGCAGGCACAGTTTGTGGCTGACAACTGCCAAGCGGAAATGGTGGTCGTGCCAGGCGAGGGGCACTTTAACCTGGAGCGGAGCGAGGCGTACCGCGCTTTCCCCCGGTTGCTCGCGCTACTGGACCAAAAAGAAATATTGAGGAGGTAAGAATGAACTATCCTAACAACGATCTTTGGAGTGTCCGGCAAATTGAGTTTCTGCAGGATGCACTTGCAGGCTATGAGAACAAATCAGCCGTTTATTACCCAACTAAAACGACATCTCTGGATATTCCCGGGATTACTACCTACGCCTACGCAGGCGTCCTCCATTTTCCGGGCCAGGACCGTACAATCATTTTTGAGCAGGGTGAAGGGTTTGGCCTGCAGAAGGAAGAGATATTGGCCTATCTCCGGCAAAAGCATATTACTGTCGAGGAACGCGCTTAACTTTTGTTTTGAACTCGATCCTACCACCTGATACATTGCATATATGGCATATGACAAGCAAATGGCGCTCCGTGTCCGCCAAGAACTAACAGCATCACATGTGGGTACCGTGCAAGAAAAGCCTATGTTCGGTGCTCTGGGGTTTATAGTTAATGGCAGACTTGCAATATGCGTCGGCAGTACAGACGTCATGTATAAGCTCGGCGCAGACTACTGCAAAGAGCTGGTAAGCAAAGGTGTCGCCGAGCCGGTTGTTATGGGTGAGCGTACCATGAAGGACTGGGTAAATATATACTTTTATAACCTGGAAGAGCCGAGTACGTTCAAGAGATACTTATCCCAATCACTGGCATTTAGTGCAACTAAACATCCCTAATATATTTTCTATAAGCATGCAATTTACTCAAAAATACACCATTATCCAGTTATTCGAAGCGGTACCCGAGGGCACGCAGTTTTCCTGGAAAAACTGGCCACTGCATGCAACTGTCGTAGATGTTTTTGCTATCGACTGGGATGTAGAAACCATGATTACACATTTGCAGACACTATTGGCCTCGCACGCTACGGCAACGGCAGTTGCTCAGGATGATGCCTTTTTCGGGCCAGAAAAGCAGACACGGGTGGTGCTGTTGCAAAAGACCGATAGTCTGGCTGCACTGCACGCTGATCTGGTCGCAATGCTTACAGCTGGCGGTCTGCAGATGAACAACCCGCAGTTTGCTGGTGATGGCTTTGTGCCACATTCGACGGTCCAGCGGCACGGCCGGCTCCACAAGGGTGATGAGGTGTCTTTTGCGGCCATAACACTTATTGATATGTTTCCCGATCAAGACCCATACCAGCGTAAAGTTATCAAAACCATTGCCATAGGCGCCTAAAGCAGCAAAGGCAGTCAGCTAGAGCCATCGGCGGACGCGCTGGGCGTACTGTTCATAGCCTTCACCCAGTGCTGTGCGTAGCGTTGCTTCTTCGGCCGGCACTACCAGAAAATGCAGTATTGCCATGCACATAAGTGGTGCGCAAAAGGCGGCAAGTGACCCCAGTATCCAGGCAACACCGAGCGTGATGATATACGACAGGTAAAAGGGGTTGCGTCCGGTATGAGGTTGAGCACGCTAGTTTTCATAGGGCTATTGCTCGCCGTGGCCGGGAATAGCCTCGCCCAGCCCCCAAAACGATTCGAAGATATGGCGCTGGGCATCGGCAATCTCCTGATTGTAGATTTCCAGGCCGAATATCTCGCCGTCCTTCCAGTTGTAATAGGCGACGACGTCATTGTAGGTCACCATGGAGTGCGTAATGGGCAGCACGGTAGGTGGCACATAGCGGCCTTGCCAGTTGGCAAGTTTTTCATTGGAGTGGCCACCATACCACTGCTTTTGTGTTTCCAGAAAATGCTCGCCCACAATACTGCGGAAGGTGAGTTCCCGGGCATTGCAGCGCTCGACCCAGCGTTCAAAGAACGTCAGGTTCGATTTGGACTGCATGTTTTCATACAGAATAGACAGCGTTTCGCCCGTTGCCCGGGTCTGGTTCCAGAACATTTGCTTGACGCCGTCGCCACCCCGGTAGAACTGCACGTGGGTCAGGGGTGAGTGGATGGTCTGGCTGCTGTAGTTCTGCTGCAGTACAAGCAGCTCTTGGTGTAGGTCGCGTATCTCTTGCTCACGTTTGGTTAGCAGGCCTTGCAGATTGCTGATGGGTGCGGCTTTGTACATCTTGCGCTTATACAGCTCTTCTACCTCTATGAGCTGGCATTCGGTTAACGTGTCCAGCAAGCGGTACAACCGTGTGCGCTCCAGTTTGGCGTTACGTGACAGCTGCAACAGGCTTTGCGGGCCATATGCCTGGAGTGCCAGGTAGATGTCTGCGATTTCCGGCTCTAGGCCAAGCTTGGTGAAATATTCATGCATAGGACTAATATCGTTCGGCATGCCGCCTATTATCTAACAGGTGTGCACACTTGCACAACAGATATATAAGACCACCCCCTGCCATTTAGACTTCCTCCGACACCTAAGGAGACCTCAAGATGACGGGCAACACAGTCGAACAGCAAGTATTTGGATTAGGCCGGGGGATAGAACAAGAGGCCGTAGTTATTGGTAGCAACGCCGTCCAGCTGGCATTACCCGGCTTCCAGGGTGCACACAATACGGACATCGCTGTGAGCCAAGAGGCCTTTGCCTACTTGCAGCAGCAACCGGATTGGGAACAGACGGCAGATGGGCTACTGATGCGGGATGGTATGCATGTTGGTACCGGCTGGGGTGATGCGATGGACTATGCCGGTCTGCAAGGCCGCAGCTGGCAGACCGAGGCCGGCGTTCGGGTGGCTGGTTTGCCTGATGTCTACGCCTACAAGCAGCGGCGGGGAACGGCTGCGGACGTGCGGGATATGGCGGTCATTCGTGACCATCTGCAGGGTGCGAGCCACGCCCCACTCGCAGCGCGCTGTATGCCGCACGAGGTAGCGGCAGCGCAGCAATGTCTGCCCGAGGAACTACATGACCATCCGCAAGCGGCAGCAGCCATATTGCTGGCGGCAAACGGCTTGCACACGGTGTACACCATATACGGCCACCCTGGCATTGGCCAGGCAAATCAGATTACGGGCGACCTGGAGCGGCCTGACTTTTGGGTACCGGCAACCTACCATAATGGCTTTGGCTTGATCGATGACGCACGGGCGCTGCAGCGACACCTGGACAACGTGGGCGCACCTGCGCATGACCGCCTGCTGGCGCTGGCCATCGATCCGTTTACCGATGCTGTGTACGGCAACGGCCGCCCTAGCGACAATCCCGAGAGTTACGACGAACTGCGTTCGGCTGACCTGCTGCGTGCCCGTGCACTCCAATTTGGCTTCAGTAAGGCTGATGCCCAGCGTATGCATAAGGTGACGCTGGAAACTGCCTTCGATGAGGCGACTGGCACGCAGCGCGGCAAATATGCCATTGATCCTTTGGCGCGAGCCGTCGTGGCCGTGGACTTGCAAACGTTATCTGAGCGTGACTGGCTCGAACAGAGCATTGACCTTGCCGTAGAAGATGGTTGCTCGGCCCGGTTCAACAAGGCCCGAACATTAGGTCGTGTGCTTGTGGAGCAGGGCCAGCGCGTGTACAGGACTGCCGAAGCATTGGAATGTATCGACCGCTATGCCGACGCCAAGCCCGCTGACGCACCAGACGGCCCAACGGTCATAGAGTATGTCGCTCGTCGCCTGATGGGCAACGGTGCCTTTCAGCGTAAGCACGAGTATCCGGCTGGCTGGACGCTTAACAACCCACAGCTGCGTCAGCGCCACGCCGACGCCGTCGAGATACTCGGCGCTCGCCTATTGGCGCGCGAAATAACTGCAGTCGAGGCTGGCCAGCTGGCTGCAGCGCATACGCAAGTCTGCTAGCTACGGCAGGCGCTACCGCGTGAACGTAGGGTCAATCTGCTCACGCAGGTCATAGCCATCGGTCATATTGGCATTGCTCCACCGTATAGCATTGGCGGCATGGAACTCGTGTGCTTGACGGGTAAATGTAGCCCAGTCCTTTGGTGTGCTGTCGAGTTTTTGGCGAATGGTGCGCAATACTTCCAGGTTTTCTGCCTCAAGCATGGTGAGCGGCTGATGGACGCCTTTTTCAGCTGCTTTGACGTATGGTGACAGCCCGAAGCAAGCAATGAGGTCATCACCCACATGGGCGCGCAGGAACTGTTCGTCGTGTTCGTCGGCTACTTTATTGCCAACAACGCTTATATGTATGCCGTACTCTGTAGCGTAATGTTTGTACTGTTCATACACGCTCACACTGCGGAGGGTGGGCTCACATACTAGAAACGTTCGATCGAAGCGGCTGAAGAGCCCGGAGGCAAAAGCATCCGCACCGGCGGTCATGTCTACTACGGCGTACTCATTTTCACCGTCCTGCAAATAATTAAGCACAAGTTCGATGGTGCCGGTCTTGGAGTGGTAACAGTTGGTGCCAATGTCAGCCTCGTCAAACGTGCCGGCTTGGGCCAGGGGCACGCCGTCTACCGGCCTCACGCATTCGCCCCACACGGGGTTGTCGTGATCTGTGATGTGCCAGAGCTTTGAGCCGCGGCCGGGAGGTGTTGTTTTGGTCATTTCCTGCACGGAGCGTATGCGTGCGTTGTTGCCGCGGAAATATGCTTTCAACTCGTCCAAATGGTCGCCTATCACAGGCAGCGCAGCGGCTTCGTCGTCTTTTGCTCCGAGCGCACCGGCCAGGTGTTGATTAATGTCGCCGTCAAACGCAATGACTGGTACCTGTTCGGCGGCCAGGTACCGTGCAAAAAGTGCTGCCGTAGTGGTTTTGCCACTCCCACCTTTGCCTACAAAAGCTGCTCGCATGAATACTCCTTGGGTATTACTACATCAACAGATGATACCTGGCCGTCTCTTCTTTCTGCAAATATGTCGCAATAATTGTATTATTTGCGCCAAATACATAATGTAATAGTTGTATAGATTACCTTGCAAAAGGCTGAGTTTCTAATAAGCTTATAGTAATAAGTAAGCGTGGTGGGTTGCTGATGAACAAGCGGGCTGGTGTCTTAAAAAAATTTAAGGCGTCTTCGCTGTCCTTTAGGGCAGCAGCAGTCGGCCTGATCATTCTTGCTCTCTTGCTGCAGTCAAATTATACCGTTATTGGGCGGATGGCCGCCAAGCTGTTCGAGCCGTCAATTAGCCTAAAAAATGTACCCCCGTTAGAGCAAGATAAGGAACTTACCGCTCCACCCGCCGCAGATCTTGAGGCCACGGCTGCCAGTCCTATATTGGCTCCCGATATCTTGCGGCAAGGCGCTGAAACGGCTAAGCCCAAAAAACAATTCGAAGATGTGAGCAAGCGCACCGAGCGCTCAAAAACCATAGTCAATACCGACGGCACCACGACTAAGCGAGTCTCGCTAGTCGAACCCATGCACCATAAAAACAACGGTGCCTGGAATGACTTAAAGCCTGCGGCCGCTAAAGAAGATAAGAGCGTCGTGTTATCGGTCGGCGATATTAAAATGACGGCTAAACCCCTCAAGCAGGGTATTGAGTACGAATATAAAGGCAAGAAATTCTCTGTTAAGCTGGACGGCTCCAACAATGTTACGCCTACACTGGAGCAAAAAGATGGTACTGATATCCTGCTGTACAAGAACGCTCTAGCGGGCATAGACCTACGATATACCATCTCGGGCTATGCCATTAAAGAAGACATTATCGTCAACACCAAGATAGCGCCAACTGCATATACTTTTAAGTACAGCGATGTTGCGCTTGCTGAGCACAAGGATATCAAGGGCGCGATAGCACTCGGTGGCTTGCCAGATAAAGAACTATATATTGCTCCATTGAATGTTTCTGCCGCGGGCAAGTTTGTATCTGTACCTGTGATTGACCAGAAGATCAATGGTTCGGCTGTTGAGATTACACTGGACGCAGTATGGCTGCAGGGCCTAACTGAAAGCCACCTCCCAGTTGTAATCGATCCTACACTCAAAACGTTTTCTAAAGCAGCACAGGACATGCTGGCTATTCGCTCCGACGGATATAGTTGTGGTCCCAGTGTGTGCTCACCCCAGATTGGTACGGATGAGTATCCTGAATATTGGGCCTACTGGCGTACTTTACTGAAAATTCCTTTCAGCGAAGTATTTGTAGATAACATTGCCCCTACTATTAATTCCGCAAGGCTACATTTGGTGCGCAACGGCGGCGTAACAAGTGCGGAAGGGGTTGTCGTTAATCCAGCAGGATGCTGGGACTTCAACTGTGCTATTGAAGATGACGGCTCATGGTCGTACGAGGAGGCGGTGGGCAATGACACATGGATGGACGTGACCAATGCCGTCAACTACATGTACTGGAACGATATGACAGAAGAGCCATTGATTATGCGCCATGTCGTTGAGGGTATAGACGAGCGTAGCATCAAGTCATTCGACTTATCTCAGCTCGTCCTGGAAGTAAAATACTGGGCAGATCAACCGCCACCAAAACCAGAATTAGTCTATCCGGCTGACAAAAAAGTTATATCAGAGTTGCAGCCGATCCTGAGTATCAATCCTGTTACTGACCCTGATGGCGACCCCGTTAAATATGATTTCTTCCTTATGTCCAGTCCAACAGATGTTATTGCTCAGACTAATACTGCCGATACGCACTGGACAATTCCTGAGGGACTGCTCAAAGACGGGGTAACGTACTACTGGTCTGCCAATGCATCGCATGGACACAGTCCTTCATTTGGCACAATCAATTCCTTTAAGGTCGATTTGCGCAGAGGTAAAAGTTCCACGCAGACCTATGACACTGTAGGACCAGTCAGTATAGACCAGGCCACTGGCAATTTGAGTACATCAGTATCAAGTCACAGCCTTAAGGCTTTGGGTGGAGATATTGGCGTAAGCCTCGATTACAACTCGCCAGCAATGTCGCGCAAAGGGCTTGTTGCGGAATACTGGGATAACGAGACGTTTACAGGAAATCCCAAACAGACAACATTGGCCCCGAACGTTGATTTCAACTGGGGTACTGATTCTCCGCTTTTCTACGAAGAAGTAACTGATAACTTTTCTGCTCGATATTCGGGTGTGCTTTCTGTGCCCCAATCTGGTTCATATACTTTTGGCGCAGAGCATGACGACGGCGTAAAGGTGTGGGTAAACAACGTGCTGGTGTTGGATGCCTGGAACGCCGCAGGCACTACCTACGGAACACCCGTTAGCCTTACGGCTGGTATAAATGCGACGGTCAAAGTGGAATACCGCGAAAACACAGGTTCTGCCCACCTAAAGCTATTAGCCAAAAGCCCCATGTCACCAGCGGGTCAGACAGCAGATCGATCTTGGTTTAATACTGGTGTTAAGCCTTTTAGTGATAACGGCCTAACGGCGGATTATTATGACTCCGCCGATGCTAATGGCACTTTCCCAAGCTCTCCTCTGGTATCGGGTGAGGAAACGAGTTTTAACTACGAAAGCGCTAGCGGACTTTGGTCCAAGGTGCCGGTCGGTACTATCTCTGTCGATCTTGTAAGGTACAGAGGTTTTATCAAAGTGCCAAGCACTGGCACGTACACGTTTAGTGCAAGTCACCAAGGTGGACTACGGTTACGGCTCAATAATCAGCAGATTATAAATAATTGGGACAAGGAGGCTCTATCCAGTGACGCTTCACCCCTGACATTGATGGCCGGCAGTATGATACCTATAGAAATAGAGTATTGGGCTCCGCCCACAAAGCCTGCGCGCTTAAGCCTGTATGTAGAGGGGCCAAATATAGCCAAACAAATAGTACCAGCGCACTGGCTCACCCAAAAACAGGCCTCATTGCCCACCGGCTGGCAGCTTGGTGTGGATGGAAACGGCGCTGGCTACGATGCTTTGCGAGTAAATGGCTCAAGTGTAACACTCGTTGATTCCACGGGCTCTACACACGAGTATAAGTGGGAAAATAATGCCTTCACGCCTCCAGTAAATGAACATGGCGTGCTCAGCAGAGGCCCGGACGGTACGCATACGTTCAAAGACGCTGATGGCAGGGAGTATATCTTCGCAGCCAATGGCAGCCTAACCTCTATGGTAAATCCGACCGATGACAAAAGGCCATCGGGGCTGAAGTATGTGTACTCAGGTACGCCAAGCCGGCTGACCAAAATAGTCGATTCAGTTAATGTGAACAGGTTTGCAGAGTTGTTTTACTACGGCATCAATACCAATGGTAACTGCACGCCACCTACGGGATTTGATGTACCCCCAACCGGCTATCTGTGCAAAGTCAGGACAACTGACGGCGTAGAAACCAGCCTGTTGTATAAGTCGGGTAACCTTGCTCGCGTGGCGGGTGCCGGTAATCAAATGACTGACTTTGGTTATGACACTTTAAAGCGTCTGATCTCACTGAGGGACCCATTGGCAAATGACGCGATTGCGGCTGGTGTACGGACTATTGATGACGGCAGTACCTATGATATTGCCTACGACATTACGGGCAAGGCCAAGCGGGTGGTATACCCGGCGGCTACAGTGGGTGCTACAAGAATGGCGCACAATTTTGTCTTCCTGGTCGGGGCTACACTGTCCCGTATAGATGGTGCCGCTGAGCCTGCAGGCTATTCACAGCGGGTTGAATACGATGATTCTTACCGAACGGTCAAGACTTACGGCGCTGATGGCAAGGCATCTGAAACCCAGTGGGATCCAGCAAAGGATATGGTGCTTTCAACCACCGATCCGCTCGGGCTGAAAACAACCACCATATACGACCAAAACGACCGGCCCATAACGAAGTACGGACCGGCTCCGGCGGCGTGGTTCGGTAGTGACAACAAGCCAGTTGCTGCCCAACTGGCAAACGTACCCAAAACAGAAAGTAATTACGACGAAGGCATGCAGGGCTTGTCCGCGTCATTCTATGACAATAAATATTTGGTGCGGGAGCCAAAGGCGCGGGGCTTTGAGCAGGGTGACTTAATCCGGCAGTGGACATCTACAGACAGACCCGTAGTACCAACCGCTGACGGCTGGGGAGCTAAGCTGACCGGCGAGTTAGTCTTGCCTGTGACGGGTGACTACACTATCAAATTATTTTCGGATGATGGCGTAAAAGCTTACATAGATAATAGGCTCTATATCGACAGCTGGACGGATGGCGCCGCACGCTTCCATGAGACTGCAACCTATACGAATGACCAGGCAGGCAAGCGCGTTAAATTTAGAATCGATTATTACGACAAAGACCAAAACGACGCGGCCAGCCGGCTCGAACTGCGAATATATAAGCCAGGTGCTACAGAAGCGGAAGCAGCGCAGACAGCGAGCTTTCTGGTTCCAAACTTTTCGCTTACAACCAGCGAAACTGTTACCGACAGTACAATGGGCCAAGTCACTAACACACGAACGTACAGCAGGCCAGAATACGGTGTACTCGACAAGGTAACCCTTGACCCAGCAGGCCTAAACTACAGCTCTACCACTAACACCGAGGCCCCTGGCGTAGCAGGCTTCTTCAGGCAGACAGGCAAAACACTGCCTGGTGGCAATAAGACCACCTATCAGCATTACGGTTCGCTCGATATGATAGATAATCCCTGTACGCCAGCGCTTGATACCGCGCCACAAGCAGGTATGCCAAAGGGTAGGACTGAGCCCGATCCTGACGGCTCAGGACCATTGGTTGGCCAAAAAAGTGAAATGATTTACGACAAGTCGGGTCAAGTGGTCGCTGCACGTATAAATAGCGAGCCTTATACCTGCACCACGTATGATGATCGGGGAAGGGTTCTGGAAGTAGTAACGCCAACAAGCAACGGCAGGCCTGGTATGACCGCCAACACAGTGTACACTGTTGGCGGCAATCCGTTGAAGATTGCTACTACAGACACAAACGGCACCGTAACAACAGAGCTGGACTTGCTGGGCCGAACCACTAAGTACACTGACGCGCATGGTAATACTTCAACTCCGGCGTACGATGCCATAGGCAGGGTTACTGCAAAAACGAGCACCCACTTAGGCCAAGAAGTGTTTACATATGACGACCTTGACAGGCTGACAAAGTACACCATCAATAACGTGCTATTCGCGAACGTGTATTACGACGAATTTAGCCGGGTCAAAAACATCGACTATCCGGCTACGAATATCAAGCTTGTGAGTTTCGAGTATGACTCGCTGCTCCGTATAAAGGCGGCAAACTGGAAGCTGCATAATGGTTTGGATGTGCGTGAAGAGCAAACCAAAAGTACGACGGGCATAGTAACAGCCAATACGCGTACCATCGGTACTGAAGTTCTAAGCCAAAGCTATACCTACGACAAAGCTGGCCGCCTGCGTACTGCCAATGTGGGTACTCACACTATGTCGTACGGCTTTGACCCGCTACCCAGCACCTGCGGCGCCTCACGCAACGTTAACGCACATAAGAACTCCAACCGCACCTCTCAAACAATCGACGGCGTAACTACGTCATACTGCTACGATAATGCCGACAGGCTTATTTCATCATCAGACACCAATTACGATAACCCGGTGTATGACGACAGGGGCAACATCACCCAAATAGGACCCAGTAATAAGCCGCTCAAATTTGCTTACGACCAAGCAAATCGTGCTATACGCATGGAGCAGCAAGACGCTAACGGTAACGGAACCATTACCGAGTTCAAGCGCGATGCTGGTGGCCGTATATTGGAGCGTAAGCAGTTCAAGCTGACTAACGGTGTCCAAAGCACGACATCGCAAGCAAAATACGGCTACAGCACCACCAGCGACTCTCCGGATATCATCACTAACATGACCGGCGGTCTGCTCCGCAGAGTGTATAGCTTACCTGGTGGTCTTACCCTGACTATTCACTCCAACCAGCCCGACCAGGCTAAGCAACGTGTATATTCAATCCCGAACTTCCATGGTGACACCATGCTCACAACCGATTTCTTTGGCGCAAAGACCGGTGCATTCACCTACGACCCGTTCGGCAATCAACTTGATGCCACCGTACCCCCGCAGAACAATGCTACACCGGGTACTTCCAAGGGGTATCTTGGCGAGTTTGACCGCCTAACAGAAAACGACTTTACTGTACCAGTCATAAACATGGGTGATAGAGTG
>DASPHS010000078.1:0-2879 GCA_035629475.1 Saccharimonadales bacterium (SeqCode) | reverse complement strand
TGTACAGCACCAATCTTGTGCTTCAGGCCTGTGCGGTACAGGATACCTTCTGTTGTGGTGGTCTTACCGGCGTCGATGTGCGCGATAATACCGATGTTACGAAGATCATTAATGGAATATTTTTTACCTGCCATAGGTGTACGTTGGTACCTTTCTAAAATATTAAAGCTTGCGAGGGGTTTGCCGGTTTCCGGTTGGGCACGGCAGCGCTCCACAAACAAGCGTATTCCCTATTAGTATACCAGAGTTTGACCGATGTAGCCAGCCTGTCCATATACATGCATTTTGCGTATGCGATTGCGCTGTCAGATACATACTTGCCGAGCCGAGAACAGGGGTAGTTTCTGGTGGACCAGGCTGCTTGTGTAACCGCAGTAGCGGAAAACTCCTTATAGGTTGCTATTTGGAAATCGAGTGTGGGATGTTGCTGGTATACCGCACCGACCCAATCGCTCGGGTAGGATTCCGTGGGTGCGTTATGATTATGTCCTTGTAATGCTGAATTCAGTGGCATCCACAAGATATAAGTGTCGTGGGCCAGTTGTGTTGCGGCTCACGAGTACATTCCGTGGGTGTAAGTCGAATGGATTGATTGTCTGCGCTGCGAAGTAGGAGCGGAGGTTTTTTGTTATGCTGTGTATGCGACGTAGGATATAGCCTTCATCTAGATTGAACTGTCGCGTTCGTCGATCCCAGGGATCGGGCAAGTACGCATCAACCCAGGGGTACACCGTGTACTCTTTTCCAGCTTGACGATCTGACCCGGCGGCAATGGGCCGTATATATGTTATGCCCGAAAAGCCATTGTCGCGGGCGAGCTGCTGCACGGCCTTATCTGACACGATCGCTTCCACGTAAGGGGCGACATCCATTTCCTCGGCTGCTAGCTGCTGGTCGCCCGTTGTCCATGCTTTGAGAAAAAGCGTGGGATCGTCGGCGTCGTCCAGGTAAAACGCGTCACTACCGCCCTCGGTATCAATCGCCTGCCATGTTTCGGGGATGCCCTGAGCGATCACAGCAGCTACTTCTGCCGACAGCCGCTGGTCTGGGTAGCTTAGATCGGTTATAACGGAATGCGTGTCGGTCTGTTCCACGACGAGTTTCTGTTCGGGTATGGGCTTCGTTTCGGTAGGTGCGGCAAGTTTTGGCTCCTCGGCGAGGGGGTGTCCGCAATTGCGGGTGTCTCTTTCTGCCTCCACCGGCTCGGGCGACTGATCGGTATTTTCGGACATGCTTGCTACGTCAACTATTGGCCCCAGATGCTCCACGACCGTTGCTGGCACTTCGTGCATCGTGCCAATGCTTTCACGAGGCGGCAGCACCTCTGACGTAGCAGAGGGGACGCTGTCCTCCGGCTCAGCTTTGGGCTCTGCAGCCGCGGGTGTATGCTCATCGGAACCATTTGTTCCCTCTGGTTGCGAGGTGGCGGCCTGTGCCGCTACTGGCCGGTTGGCGCTCGAAGGAGGGGGTGGCAGCGGGGTGTACGCCTGGGGTTGTGGGCCGGGTAGGTCGCCCGGATATACTGCCTCCCCAGGGCGCGGCAGCCTGTATGGTGGCGACACGATGGCAGGTAGCGGTGGAATGGGCGGCGGTTGCTCGAACGGACTTGGGAGTGATTCCATAGCGGCCATTACTTGCGCCCGTACTTTCTGAACACCGCTTCGGCGCGGAGGGTATGGCGTGCATCAAAGCTTATGTCGAGATGTGGTGCCTGTGTCTTCATATCATGGACCCAATTTTTTGCGTAGGCCTCCAGGATGGGTGGTACTTGCACGAATTTGCTAATGCCACCATACATACGTTCCATTATCGGGTCGGCTGGCCTGCCATAGGTGTACGTTGGTACCTTTCTAAAATATTAAAGCTTGCGAGGGGTTTGCCGTTTTCCTGTTGGGCTCGGCAGCGCTCCACAAACAAGCGTATTCCATAATGGTATACCAGAGTTTGACCGATGTAGCCAGCCTCGACCTATATGGGGTGATGCTAGGAGCGTCGGCGCTGTGTGCGTTGCCAGGCCAGTAGCGCCCTGCCACTGATCAGTGGCAGGTGAGCCGGCGAGCCAGGACGCTTGTGGATGATGAGTGCGGATTCGCTGAACTTCATATCTATAGCAGGATATGCCCTGTGTACCAGCTGTGCCCATCGTTCGACGAACTGATGAATTTCGTACTGTATTTCGCTCATAAGGAGCCCACCTTCCGCCAGCCTGTTGTACCAGTGCGCCGCATTACGCGCCAGAGTAAACGGTTCAAGTATCACACCAGCGCTGCCACCCAATGTCCGCTGCACGACCAGGGCTAGCTGCTCGCCATTGCGCCATGCCTCTACCTTGGCATGGACACCTTCGTCGAACATGTCGCCGGTGATGATGGTACGATTGGCGGCTGCATCCCGGGGAATGAGTAGCTCAGGCTCGGTTTTCGCTTGGCGGTAATCGGTCAATGTCACGCCTGCGTGCCGCACAAAAAAGCCCTTCTGAAAACCACTGCGTAGCCCAATGGCCGTGCCGCCCAATTCCAGGAGGAGTCTGTTGTGTAGCGGCGCCAGTTCCCCCTCGATATACGTTTTCAAATTTTCAGTGCCCGGCGGCAGCAGATGCGCAAATGACTGATCAAAACTCCCCGAAGATATATCACCGAGCAGTGGTGCGTCGCTCACACCCCAGTGTTCTATGCCGCTCGCTAAACTTCTCTTTTCGATTCTGGTTTGCCCTATCACCCATTGCTTATGTGCTGCAATGCGACTCTCGCGTTGCCCCTGTGACGACTGGCGGTAGCGCTCATCTTCAAGGTTGCGCACTGGCGGCGTGCGGGGTGGCACAGGGCCGGTATACAGAACGGGCTCAAGTGTCTCGTAGGGGCCGGTCGGCCTGTCGGTCG
>DASPHS010000077.1:0-10210 GCA_035629475.1 Saccharimonadales bacterium (SeqCode) | reverse complement strand
CGGATATTGAGCAGCAGCTGTATGCCTGTGGCGAGCCTGAAGTATCGTCAACGAAAGTTGGCGAGATGGTCATGGATAGCCTGGCTAAGCTCAACGAAGTAGCATATGTACGTTTTGCGAGCGTGTATCGTCGTTTTAAGGATATTGCCGGGTTCGAAGAGGAGCTTTCGCAAATTCGTCAGCGCGCCCTCGGTCACGAGATATAATGCCCTTAAGGGGCAGGTTGTCAGCTCCCCCAAGGTCTTACTGTCGAAGTATTGTCTTCGGGCTCGGTAGTGTCGTATAACATTATCTAGCGAGTGAGAACTCGGGGGAGCTGGCGACGCTGGCACAACGTGGGGGTGTTCGCGAACTCTAACAAATAAATCAAAAAATACTAACAAAAGTTTTGCAGATTAAGAGACGTCTGCAAAATGGTAAAAAGTGAGGGTACTATGGGACAAACAACCAGTTTATCGGTTGGGCGATTTTTCACCCAGCCAAAAAGTAAGGGCTACGACCAGCTACGCTGGACAACGCAGGACTCTATTATTAAGAATCCTGGTACTGGCAAGCCAGTGTTCGAGCAGAAAAATGTAGAATTTCCAGAAGGCTGGTCGCTGAACGCAATTAACATCGTGGCCCAAAAGTACTTTTG
Source organism: Saccharimonadales bacterium (SeqCode) (assembly GCA_035629475.1). Lineage (GTDB taxonomy): Bacteria > Patescibacteriota > Saccharimonadia > Saccharimonadales > UBA4665 > JARIHD01. The sequence goes on along the minus strand of DASPHS010000077.1, from coordinate 9,573 downwards.
TGGTACGCCAGACACCGATGAACGTGAAAGCTCACTTCGTGACCTTATTAACCGTGTTGTTGATACCGTAGCCCGTCAGGGTGTGCAAGAGGGTTACTTTGAAACCGAAACCGAAGCAGAGGATTTTCGTGAGGAGCTAAAGTATATTCTGGCTACACAGCGTGCAGCTTTTAACTCGCCAGTATGGTTTAACATCGGTGCGCCGGACCGCGCACAGCAGGCAAGCGCATGCTTTATTCTTAAAGTTGAAGACACTATGGAGTCTATTCTCAACTGGTACAAAGAAGAGGGTATGATTTTCAAAGGTGGTTCAGGTGCAGGTCTTAACATCAGCCAAATTCGTTCCTCCCAAGAGCGTTTAGGTAAGAGCGCTGGTCGTGCCTCAGGGCCAATTAGCTTTATGCGCGGCGCCGACTCTGTTGCCGGTGCTATTAAGAGTGGCGGCAAGACCCGTCGTGCTGCAAAGATGGTGGTGCTAAATGTTGACCATCCAGATGTTGAAGAATTTATTATTATCAAGAAGCGTGAAGAAGAAAAGATTCGTGCCCTGCGCGATGCTGGCTTCGATATGAGTCTTGATGGTAAGGACATCGTTTCGGTGCAATACCAGAATGCTAACAACTCCATCCGCGTAACCGATGACTTCATGAAAGCTGTTGAAGCAGACAAGGACTGGGATCTTAAGGCTGTAACTACTGGTGAGAGGATTAAGACCGTCAAAGCTCGCAAGCTGTACCGCCAGTTCGCTGAAGCTGCTTGGGCATGTGCAGACCCTGGCATGCAATTCGATACAACCATTAACCACTGGCACACAACGCCAAAGGCCGGACGTATCAATGGCAGCAACCCATGTAGTGAGTACATGCACCTTGATAACTCTGCCTGTAACCTGGCAAGTATTAACTTGCTGAAGTACCTGCGTGAAGATAATACCTTCGATGTAGAGGCATTTAGGCACACGATTGAGCTGATCTTTACAGCTCAAGAAATTCTCGTGGGCTACAGTGAATACCCAACGGAGGGTATTACTAAGAACGCCAAGGCTTACCGTGAGCTCGGTTTGGGCTACGCTAACCTCGGCGCCATGCTCATGGCTCAGGGATTGCCTTACGACTCCGCAGAGGGCCGTGCCCAGGCTGCTGCTATTACCGCTCTTATGACCGGTCATGCATACGCGACAAGTGCAAAGCTCGCTAAGCGAGTCGGACCATTTGCCGGCTTCCGTAAGGACCGCGAAGGTATGCTGACAGTTCTGCGCCAACACCGCGCAGAAGTCTCCAACATTGACGCCGGTCTTGTTTCTGAGGACCTGTTGAACGCTGCTGCATCTGCTTGGGATGAGGCTGTTGAGCTGGGTGAAATTTACGGTGTACGTAACTCGCAGGCAAGCGTGCTGGCACCTACTGGCACTATTGGCCTGATGATGGACTGTGACACTACTGGCATCGAGCCTGACTTCGCCCTTGTAAAGCACAAGAACCTCGTGGGCGGTGGCTCAATGGCTATCATCAACCAAACAGTTCCTCGTGCTCTCAAAAACCTTGGCTACACAAAAGACCAGGCCGATGAAATTGTAAAGTTCATTTTCGATAACGGTAACGTTACCGGCGCCCCTCACCTGAAGCCTGAACACGCTGATGTATTTGCCTGTGCCGTGGGGGATAACGCTATCCACTACCTTGGCCACGTAAAGATGATGTCTGCAGTACAGCCATTCATTTCTGGCGCCATCAGCAAGACGGTTAACATGCCAGAGGAAGCTACCGTTGAAGAGGTAGAGCAGCTACACCTCGACGCTTGGAAAATGGGCCTGAAGGCAATTGCAATTTACCGTGACAACTGTAAAGTTGCCCAGCCGCTATCCGGCAAGAAGAAGACCGAAGTAGCGAAGGACGTTCCTGCTGCAGCGGCTGTCACTCCGGCACCGGTAGCAGTGGCCGAAGCACTTAACGACCGTATTGTACTTAAGGGCGCTATCCGCCGTGAACTGCCTCGCCGTCGCAACGGTCGCACGTATGAATTTAAGATTGCCGACTTAAAGGGCTTCTTCACTGTCAGTGATTTTGAAGACGGAACCCCCGGCGAACTGTTCATTAACGTCTCTAAGCAGGGCTCTACACTGAGCGGACTGATGGATTCCTTTGCTATCTCTGTTAGCCATGGCCTGCAGTATGGCGTGCCGCTGAAGAGTTACGTGAAGACCCTGATGAGCAGTAGCTTCGCACCAGCTGGCATTACCGATGACCCAGATGTGCGCACTGCAAGCTCTATCACTGACTATATCTTCCGCCGCTTAGCTTTAGATTACTTAAGCTTTGATGATCGGCTTGAGCTTGGCCTGGCTTCATTTGATGACATGCCAGGTGAAGACCAGACAAGCCTGTTAACGGATGACCGGTCTGTCACTGGTAAGCTGGTAGTTGAAGCCGAGAAGCCGGTTCCTGCAGCTCCCGCTCCGGTACAACAGCCTGTAGCTGTTACCGCACCGGTCAGTAGTAAGGCTACCGCTTCCACTAAGGACAGTACGGCACCACTGTGCTACAACTGCGGTAACCAAACCCAGCGTGCTGGCAGCTGCTATGTCTGCACCAGCTGTGGTTCTACCACTGGCTGTAGCTAGGCAGTAGCCGATAAGCGCAACAATGCCCGCCTCAGTGGCGGGCATTGTTGTTTTATTGAAACAACTTGCGGCGGTATGCTATGCTCGGAGGGTGAAAGTACTTATCCTTTACCGGCCAAAATCCGAGCATGCCACAAAGGTCGAATCCTTTGTGAGGGATTTTCAGCATCAGCATGATACTGGAGTGAAGGTAGAGCTTGTGAGTGCCGATACAAGAGAGGGTGCTGCGACTGCAAGCCTGTATGATATATGGGCCTTTCCGACCGTAATGGCTCTTGCTGATGATGGCCACATGCTTAACATGTGGCAAGGTGATTCATTGCCGCTTATGAGTGAAGTGGCAGCTTATACGTACGCCTCCTAAGCATTGATTCGAGCACTAAAGTGTTGTATCATGCAAAAGTGTTACTAATGTAACAACAATGCGTTCTGCGGAGAGCAGATGAGCGACTATCACTCGCGAAGCAGCAGGAAGAAATTGCAGTGCAAAAGTAGAACCTGACGGAACAGCCCGATATAGCTGAAACTAAGCGCCAAATAAGAGTCATCTCTTTTGGAAGTTGGATGGTACCGCCCACAAGCAGTGGGTTCCAACAGACAAAAGAGATGACTTTTTCTATATAAAGGAGAAAAAGATGAAGTTCAAAAAAGGAACCCGCCGTCGAGCGGCAGAATACGAGAAAGACCTCGTAGAGTACTGGAAGAAAAATAAGACTTTTGAAAAGTCAGTAGAAATGCGCCCCAAAGACAATGGCTATGTTTTCTATGATGGGCCTCCGTTCATTACCGGCGTACCACACCATGGTACGCTGCTTAGCTCGATAGCCAAGGATGTTGTGCCACGCTACTGGACCATGAAAGGCAAGCGCGTTGAGCGTGTATGGGGCTGGGACTGTCATGGCCTGCCGGCAGAAGTTTTTACAGAGAAGAAGCTCGGCATTCATGATAAGCGTGATATTGGTACTAAGATCAGCCTGGAAAAGTACATCACTACCTGCCGAGAGAATATGGTGCAGACAGGAGATTTATGGGAGAGCACCATTGACCGCATTGGCCGGTGGGTCGACTTTAAGGGTGCCTACAAAACAATGGACAAAGAATATATGGAGTCGGTGTGGTGGGCTTTTAAGAAACTCTATGATGAAGGCAAAATCTATGAGGGAGAAAAGGTGCTACTGTACTGCGTACGCGATGCAACACCTATATCTAAGGCTGAAGTGGCCATGGATAACTCATATCAGGATGTCACCGAGCCTTCAGTGTTTGTTAAATTCAAATTGAAGGGTGAAGATAGCTACTTGCTAGCCTGGACGACTACCCCATGGACACTCCCCGCGAATACCGCCCTCGCAGTTAATAGGGACTTTGACTATGTAGAGGTGCGCCTTGAAGATGGCCAGCAGTTGATTGTAGCTAAAGAGCTTGCAAGCAAGGTGTTCACTGACGAAAAGCACCAGCCTATTCCTTACGAGGTGGTACGGACCATTAAGGGCAAGGATCTGGTAGGCAAGGAATATCAACCTCTATTTGAAGATCGTGGTGCCAATGCTCATAAAGTGTGGCATGCCGACTATGTGAGCCTTGAAGATGGTACCGGCATGGTCCATCTTGCACCGGCATACGGCGAGGAAGACTTCCAGCTAAGTAAAGAGAAGGGTATCCCGCTCGTATCGAACATTGATGATAGCGGTTTTTACACCGAAGGAGAATGGAAAGGGCAGTATGTATGGGATGCGAATAAGCCCATAGCTAAAGAGCTGCATGAACGCGGTGTGGTATGGAAAATAGACTACATACGTCACAGCTACCCTCACTGCCACCGCTGTGGTACAAAGCTGATGTATCGTGCTCACCCTAGCTGGTTTATGGATATTGCTGGTCAGCGCCATGAGATGCTAGAACAGAATGGCAATATAAATTGGACTCCTGCTCACTTGAAGCACGGACGGTTCGCTAAGACGGTGGAGACTGCTCCAGATTGGAACTTGAGCCGTGATAGATTCTGGGCTACTGCAATGCCGGTCTGGAAGGGCACAGATAAAGACGGCAAGGTTCATATCAAAGTCGTAGGTAGCTACGCTGAATTAAAAGAGCTTTCCGGTGTAGAACTTGAAGATTATCACCGTCCATGGATCGACGACGTAAGCTTTACGATCGACGGCGTAGTATATAAGCGTATAGAAAAAGTATTGGACTGCTGGTTTGAGAGCGGCTCTATGCCATTCGCACAGTTCCACTATCCATTTGAAAACGTAGAAAAATTTGAGCAGAATTTCCCCGGTGACTTTATTGTGGAATACGTGGGACAAGTTCGCGCATGGTTTTACTATGTACACGCAGTAAACGTAGGCCTATTCGGCAAGAATGGCTTCAAGAATGTAATTGTTACTGGGACGCTCGCTGGTAATGACGGTCGCAAGATGAGCAAAAGTTACGGCAACTTTACCGATCCTAATGAGTTAATGGATAAATACTCTGCCGACTCTTTACGCTACTTGCTGATGAGTTCTCCAGTAATGAATGGCGAAGACTTTGCTCTACTTGATAAGGACGTGGCTGACGTGGCGCGTAAGCTTAGTATGGTTTGGAATATGTATGACTTCTTTACGCTCTATGCTGATGTTGACGGCTGGGAGTGGGATGGTGATATGAAAGATCCCATGCAGGACTGTACGAATCCATTAGATATATGGATTGTGTCTCGTGTCCACCAGCTCATTCACGAAGTAGGGCAGCATATGGACAGCTACGACATACCAAATGCCTCTAAGCCCATCCTGCCATTCCTGGAAGACGCCTCCAACTGGTATGTTCGTCGCTCCCGCCGTCGTTTCTGGAAGAGTGGAGATGATGCTGATAAGCAGGCGGCATATAAGACGCTTCACTATGTGCTGGTACGCCTGGCTCACGTCATGGCTCCATTTACACCATTCTTAGCTGAGGAGCTCTACATAAAGCTCACAGGGGGCGAATCCGTCCATCTGCAGGATTGGCCCGAGGTCGGCCACGTCAATGAACTCGCGCTTGACCGCATGGCCTATGTGCGTGAGGTCATTAATGAAGGCTTGTCGCAACGGGCATCTGCCGGCATAAAAGTTCGCCAACCCTTGCAGGGCCTCTCTATTGCAGGAGCGCCAAAGTTCTTTGATGAAATCGACAAAGAATACCTGACAATCCTTAAGGAAGAGCTTAACGTCAAGGTGGTTACGGCTAGCACTGGCGGCAGTGAGCACAAAGTAGCTATCGACACGACGCTTACGCCCGCATTAAAGCGAGAAGGTATGATGCGCGAAGTGGTGCGCAATGTACAGAGCGCACGTAAGCAGGCAGGACTGAACGTAGATGACCGTATAGTCCTAAGCTTGCATACTGACGACAAGGAGCTTTCCAAGGCTCTTACTGAGTACGCTACCACTATTGCGGATGAGACGCTTGCTGTGGTCGTGGACGGTCATAAAACATACGCCTTTGAAGTTGCATGTAAGGTTGAGGGCGTCGCCCTACATCTATCGCTTCAAAAGGCGTAGTTGCCGCCCGTAACACTTTACAGATACAGTGATATCTGATACTATCTCATGGTAGTTAAATTCTTCGTAAAGAGAGTAAGTAAGATGAAAAAAGCAGTTATTGCTACTGGCGGCAAGCAGTACCTCGTCTCAGAAGGCGAAACTCTTGAAGTTGAGCTGTTACACAGCGACGACAAGAATGTCTCTTTTGAGCCATTGCTTGTTATTGACGGGGACACTGTTACCGTTGGTACTCCAAGTGTCGAGAAGGTAAAGGTTAGCGCTGAAGTTGTAGCCGATGATGTAAAGGCTGATAAAGTCACTTCCATCCGCTACAAGGCAAAGAAGCGTGTACACACTGTACGCGGTCATCGCCAGCGCCACACCGCTATCAAGATCACTAAGATCGCATAGACGCCTTGCCATATTAGATAAAAAGAACGAGCATTCAGCTCGTTCTTTTTAGTACAGATAAAACTCCTGTGGAAAACTTTGTTCGCTTCTTGATGCATGTTGTAGTGTAAACAACATTATATGTGCAATTTTATTGATAGATGCTTGATAAATTACTTCCACTAACAGGCATAGACTATAATGCTTATGTTATTTAAACAACGAATCTAGGCGACATATTTGTAATATATAGCCCTGTAATAAGACAGTATTTTTGTTCATAACGTCATTGCTACCTGTAGTGAGACTCCTATAATAAATAGGGTACGGCCATTATAAATTGGTCGTAAAACAAACATTCAAAAAAATGTTTAAACAAAAATCAAAAAAACCAAATTTTATTAAGCGTGCCATACTGCTGGGTTTGCCAGTAGTTATTTTGGTTTCAGCTTTCAGCTTATCCTTTTATCAAAACAGGGTAGAGGCTGCGACAAGCGGAACTATAAATTTCCAGGCACGGCTCCTCACCGCCGCAGGCAATGTTGTGCCTGACGGCTATTACAATGTTGAGTTTAAGCTGTATAGCGCATCTGCCAGTGATTCGGGCCAAGCCCCTATTAGTGGCAGCTGTACTACCACTACTGACGCTGGTAACACGACGCCAGTTAGTGATGAGGACTGTATATGGACTGAGACGCGCATCAATGGGGATAAGGTCCGCGTTGCCAACGGCTACCTAACCGTTAATCTAGGAAGTGTTACGGCCTTTCCATCAAACGTAAACTGGGATCAGAATATGTGGCTCTCAATGAATATTGGTGGCACTGGTTCGGCAAGTTGGGATGGGGAGATGAACCCACGCTTGAAGCTGACGGCGGTCCCTTACGCATTTACGAGCGGCAAGGTAGTCTCTGCAGATGGAACCGGAAGCGCTACGGCTGCTAATGGCGAGTCGGGTACAATTTGTATTCAAGGCTCAGTGAACTGTGGTTTTATTAAATCTACGACATCAACACTCCAGACCGCTGACACAAACCTATCTATTCAGAGTGCATCACCGAGTACGGCGGTCCTCAATCTGCGAGGTGCCATGGCACAGTCAGCAAGCCTGTTCAAAATACAGGGCTACAACGGTGCAATAGTAGAAGACTTAGTAGAAGTGAACAGTGTTGGTGCTTTAACGTTGCATGGTCCGGGTACCGTGGGCTTTGTAACGCCTAATGGGCAGACGGTAGCGACAAAGATTCGTATTCCGCTGTATGACCCAGGCAGCTTCGGGCAGGTACTAATGTTCGGAGTACCAGCTGCCGCCAACACTACATCACGTGCGCTGACGGTGGTGGATGCTCGTACGGGTGCACATCAACCAAGTATTGCCGTGCTGTCGCCAAACGAGAATGAGGTATTTGGTTTGAGCTGGGATGGATCAAATAGTACGGCTGGGCTTAAAACCTCAAGTGCGCAAATAGTACTACGTACCGGTAGTAGTACGGACGTTGCACTGTTTACGACCACTGGTATCAATTTAAATCAGGACACTGCCGTTGCTTCTGGCAAAGTACTCACGGTCAGCGGCACGTTACGTGCTTCGACCATTGATGCATCGGCAGCTGGCCAGAATATTGAAATCGGTGGCACGAACGCCTTGGGTATTAATTTAAATGAGCCTACCGCCGTTACTGCCGGCAATTTTACGGTTGCAAACGGTAGTATTCAGGCGAGCACTATCGACGGGCTTACTGCAGGCTCCACTCTAAGCATAGGTACAACAAATGCTACGAACGGCATTAACTTGCAACAGAACGTTACGGTGGCGGCCGGCAAAGGGCTGACGCTTACTGGTGGAAATACTGCTTCACGGCCAGCATCACCCGCCGAAGGAACGATATACTTTGATACAACGACTAAGCAGCTGCTGGTGTACGCAAATGGTAAGTGGCAGTCCGATCGTAGTTCGACGGGGAAAACCGTGTCTATGGGGGCCACAACTGGCTGTACGGGCAGCGTTCCAAGCGCATCATTGAATGCTGATGCTGCGGACTATGTGGTAACGAGCTGTACAAGTGCTCAAACGACCATAAACAGTGCCATAACAGCCCTGGGTAGTACAGGCGGTACGGTATACCTTATGGAAGGCACGTATATCATAGACGGCACTATCAACCTGGCGTCTAACGTGAGCCTGGTGGGCGCGGGGCAGGCTACTGTCTTGAAGTTCAAGAACGCATCTTCAGCATCACTCTCAATGTTTACAGCGTCATCTATAAACCGTATCAAAATATCGAATCTGCGTCTTGACGGTAACCGAGCTAACAACGGTAGTGCTTCATCACAGACTGCTATTAGTCTGACGTCAGTGGGTTCGGGGGCAGGCGTTACGGCAGTGCCGGGTATTCAGATTACTGAAATGACTATCGAAGGCTTCTTGTATGGTGTCGTAATGAATACAGTTGCGAATAGCTCGGTAACCGATTCTTACTTTGGACAGAACACGCTCTACGCCATCGACACCAATACGACTGGTTCCCGTGTCACGATCGCTGATAACAAGTTCTACAACAACTCTGTTGAAACCCTTGGTCCTACGCACTGGACTGTCACGGGCAACAGCTTTGATAGTACGAGCAATGGCAACTACCTCCTTGATATGTTGAACAGCGGCAACAGCTACCATACTATTACGGGCAACACCTTTAGCGGCAATGGCCTCAGCCTTTCGGGGTCGCAGAACACAGTATCAGGCAACACCATTACCACAACTAACCAGAACGGCATTAACATCTCCGGTGGAGCCAACGTTATTTCCGGTAACAAGGTCCATGATACGGCAGGGAGTACCTTTAGCCGCATTGTTATTAGCGGCTCTAACAACACGATTACCGGTAATGATTTGACCGCGGCTAGTGGAACAGGCTACGCAATTAACATTGCCAACATCGGTGCCGCAAATAACACCCTCTCCAATAACCGTTTTAGTGGTACGGGCTCTAGCTCTATCAACGATGCCGGTAAAGATACTATTTACAATGGGCAGGCGAATGGAACAAACGATAT
>DASPHS010000076.1:0-2546 GCA_035629475.1 Saccharimonadales bacterium (SeqCode) | reverse complement strand
CATCTTGCCAGGCCCAATCGATACCATCCTTACTGACGGCGTAGCGGCTCACCATCCGGTCTTCCTGGTCTTTCTCATCAAGGGGGTGAAACGTTGCCCAGCAGTGCCAGCTGTCGTCGCGATAGGTTATGACCGTGTCTTTAACTGCCCAGTGCTCATCTCCAGGCATCACCACGCGCCGGGTAGCTGGGTCAAAGCCGTCCGGCGTATCTGCTTCCAATAATTCTACGCGCCAGTGCTTGGTGCCGGTCGTCGCACAGCTGAGGTACAGACGCCACTTGCCTGCAGGTGTCCGGAGGAGTGTGGGGCGCTCGAGACTTTCGGCATTCATGGACGCTTTATCAACCATGTGTATGGTTTCAAAGGTGACACCGTCCGTTGATTTAGCCACTACGACACCCTGTCCGCGACCGAGGGCGATTGGTTGTCGAGTGCGATAGGCGAGGTATATGGTTCCTTCATGCTCGAAGGCACTGGAAGCGCCATTCCAAAAGCCTTCACCTGCACCAGGAGCCGGTATCGCGGTCGTAGCATGTTCAGTGTGAGGCAGCAGCAGTTGTGCCGCCTGTAATGCTTTTTCTACGCTAACGCCGTGTACCGAATCCATGTATCCTCCTGTTTTCATGACCACTTGTCTGCATCTATCTTAGCAGACGGGGTATAATCAGACGTAATGCAGACATATGTCATCCTTTTGCGCGGTATCAACGTTGGCGGCAAGAACAAAGTGCCTATGGCCGAACTGAAACAGTGCCTGGAAGCACTGGGTTTTAGTAGGGTGTCTACCTATATTGCCAGTGGTAACGCAATTATCCAGTCCGACAAGTCAGTAGCCGACATCCAGGTGAGTATTGAAGCTGCTTTGCCGCAGGCCTTTCAATTAGATAGCAAACTCGTCAGGGTGCTGGTACTGAGCCGCAAGCAGTTGCAGACAGTCATTGACCATAAACCACCGGGCTTTGGCGAGCAACCGACGCTGTACCACAGTGATGCTATCTTTCTGATGGGCGTCACAACCGATCAGGCTATGCCGGTTTTTCAACCGCGTGAGGGTGTCGATATGGTCTGGCCGGGGGAAGGTGTGATTTACTCGCAGCGTCTGAGCGCTGAACGCACCAAAAGCCGGTTGGGCAAAATCATCGGTACGCCAGTGTACCAGTCGATGACCATACGGAGCTGGAATACGACCACCAAACTCCTGAACCTCCTCAAGCAAACCGACACACCAGCCCCGCCACCCCAAGAGTGATATTGACCAAAAGCTGATTACATAGTATAATATGTAATCTTATGTCATTAGGTGTCGTCACCACCGCGGAGCGGAGTAATCCGTATGTCTCCGAGCTACTGCAAGCGCGGAAAGCTGAAACACACCCGTCGCTCACGCTGAGCGAACTGGTCGGCCACTTGGTGGTGCCTGAACAGGTTAAGGAAGCTGATGCCCCACATATGCTGGTGATAGCCGGCGGAGCAGCCAGTGGCAAGTCGAGGCTTGCTAAGGGGATGCACGAAACGTTCGCGAACCAAGGTATAACGGCGGCGATTATCAGTAGCGATGACTATGTACGCGGGGACCGGGGCATGCGCCGCACCTGGGAAGATGAGGGTAAGGGCCCTGACGAAAAATATGACTTTGATTACATGCGGGCAGTCATCCGGGCCATCTGCGCCAACCGCGACCCTGAAAAGCGAGTTATCGCTCCAAAATATGACGCTCAGACCGGTCTCGCCCTCGCCAGCAAGCGCCGCCGCCAAATACCACCGGTGGATATGCTGGTCGTGGAAGGTGATATGCTCGGCGAGCGCGGCACTATGCCGAAGGCACTCTATCCGTCTGGCTTGCTGGCGGCCGATCCGCAGCTGCTCTATATCCACCTTTCCGATGAGCAGCGCTTGGCATACCGCTTGGCGCGTGACATGGAGCACCGAAATGGTCACGGCGAGACACCCGATGTCATTGCCCAAAACTTTGAACATCGTCAGCTGGCACAACACCTGCCCTATACCCTCGGGTACGCAGCGACCGCTAATGTGATTGTGCAAGCCGAGCATGCCGCCCCAAACGAGACACAGCATTATGATATGTGGCGCATGCACACCGCACAGTAAAAGAGCCGGAAAGCCCACCTCTTTTACTGTGCATGATTTGACTTACCACCAGGGTCGTCGCCCGGAATGGCCTCTGCAGATTGGGGGAGGTGATGCTGTACGCCACGCATGAGTGGGGCATCAACGCTTATAGTGTGGCCTTCGCTCACATCATAGCGTCCCTCGGGGGCGACGTTCATGATCATTTTGCTGATAATAAATGCTAAGTACAAGTTGAATGAACAGGGCGGTATGCGTACGCCTAGTGCCTCGTTATGATATTCGCCTGAAAAATGTGCTTCATTCGGGTCGATATATAATGGCGCATCAAGTAATTCCGCGAGTAACATGCCATGAGCCGAGTGGACATAGGGGTCATGCATGCCGTTGAGTACCGTTACCTGGCGGAGTGCCATGCTGGCCAGTAGGGTCCGGGCCAAAAGTGGGCCAAAATCTCT
>DASPHS010000075.1:0-27756 GCA_035629475.1 Saccharimonadales bacterium (SeqCode) | reverse complement strand
CCTCGCGCGGCTAAATCTTTCACGAACTGGGTAGCGCCGGGTACTTCAACGCCGAACTCCAGCAAGATATCCTCGTGGACACGGTTCTTCTCGGTGATGATTTCTTCCACTAACGCCATCAGGTGCGGATCAGCGCCAGCCCCGGTGTTATTGCCGGTCAGCCCCTTCATATGGAGGATATTCCAGATACTGCCCCGCAGGGAGTGGACGGGGGAGGTCATAAAGGCATCGGTACTTTCTTTGGGTGTCACGGTCGACAGCTCATCCACGCCATGCGCCGCAGCCACTGCATGAATAGCCGCCAGACGTGAACGGGAATGTGTCCATAGTTCAGGCTTATCAACGGGGCCGTTATCAAGCAGAGTATCATCCAGGTCAAACAACGCACCCTGGACTTGTTCAATGGAAATCATTGCCCCAGTATACACCAGTGGTAGATGACGGCAATATTAGGAGGGACGAGCGGTAGCTATGATACTCAGGGCGAACTGGTCGGCACCACTTTCGCTGGGCAGTTTCATGTAGGTCCGCGTGTTCTTCTCGGTCAGCTCTTGCCAGCGCTCATCGGTAATGCCTTGGGCTATCAGCTTATCACGGTAGCCCTCAGTATTATTATTCCAAGCTGTTAGGGCAATCGATGTAGGTCCTCCGAGGGGAAGCGTTTGTACTTCCTTCAGACGTGCGGCGCGCCGCAAATCGAAACCGAGAGCGGCCTGTCCTGCGGCCTGCGCAATATGCCTGGTAAACTGGTCGGCGTGGCCGGCTTCATGGAGCAATCCAACGACAGCCATTTCACCTAAGCCTGGCCGTATCCCTAATTGGCGGTACAGTCCGGAGAACTCTGCAAATCGTGTTTTGGCTACGCCCGATCGTATCTGTTCCCGATAATGCTCCGGGTCAGGGTTCAGGCTGATTTTGCTGTACTCCAGCCCATAAGGATGTGACACGAAGTGAGCGCCTAAGGACTCATTCAGCACAACCTGCACTCCGCTAATATTTGGCGCAAACGATAGTGCAGCTATATAGGCCTGGCTGGTATTGGCGCCAAGCCTCTCATCAAGCTCCGCAAGCGCAGGGGGCACGATGGCCTCACGACCTTGTGCAACAGGGAACATCATAATAGTTTATATTAACATAATCACTTTAATATGTCAATATATGACCCCTGTTTATGCCATATTAAAAAGCCTGTCTGTGCTGACAGGCTTTTTAATATGGTGCCCCGAGTTGGACTCGAACCAACGACCTTAGGCTTAGAAGTCCTCTGCTCTATCCAGCTGAGCTATCAGGGCATATATCTAGTTATACTGTAATGCTCGTCGTATTGCCTAGGCTTGTACTGCTTTGGATAGAGCAGTCTGCCTATATTTACTTTCAAGTGGCGGGCCACTTGGCCAGCTGAGCTACCAGGGCGGGTATTTCGTGATACTGCATCGTTAGGTGACAGTTCAGGGTTCCACGTGCTTTGGATAGGGCAGGCTGCCCATATTATTTTCAAATGGTTAACCATTTGGGGCCAGCTGAGCTACCAGGGCGCGCGTTGTGTGTAATTATAACACTTAACGAGAAGCTGCGTTTATCTGACGCCGCACCTCTCAATCAGCGCATTGCGGCAACGACTTCGGCGTGTAGCAGGCCGTTGGTTGCCAGGGCAGTGGTGGACTGGTAGGTGATTGGCTGTCCGTCAAGTTGCGTCATACTGCCGCCGGCTTCTTCGACGATGACTTTTGCGGCGGCAATGTCCCAGAACTTGATGGAGCCCTCCATCATGATGTCTACCTTGCCTTGGGCCACCAGGTGGTAAATCCAAAAGTCCCCCAGGCCGCGTGCCCACTGCGCCTGTCGTCCCAGTTTGAGTAGTTGTGGCATTTTGTCTATGTCCTCAAAGTATTTCAGGCGTCCATTGCTCAGGTACGCTTCTTCCAAAGAGGCAACGGACGAAACATGCAGTCGCTTGCCATTCAGAAACGCACCCTCACCCTTTGCGGCATAGATAAGTTCTCCCCAGACAGGCGCATTGGATACGCCAACGATCAGTTCGCCATCATGCATGAGGGCTAACAGGGTGCCAAACAGCGGAAAGCCGCGTACGAAGCTCTTGGTGCCGTCAATCGGATCGATAATCCAGGTAAAGCCTTTGTGGTCCTGCAGGTCTACCTTCTCGCCCTCTTCGCCAAAGAAGGTATGGTCGGGGAAGGCTTCGGCGATGATGCGCTTGATCGTTGCCTCGGCCTCTTTATCGGCTATTGTTACGGGAGTATCGTCTGCCTTTGTCTGTACGGCAATATCTTTTTGGTAGTACTGAAGGATACCTTCCTGGGCTGCCTGAACGGCTGCGATTGCAACGGGCACATAGGGTGATGTCATGTATTCACTATAGCACTGCGGATTGGCGGCTCCTTTTGATAAGCTGGAAGGCAATAGGTATGAGTGGCAATCCCAATGACTGGCTATATGACGGCATACCGCTCCAGTTTCATGAGCGGGGATTCGACGTAACGCATGGTATGCCGAGCGTGAGTGCCCGTTTTGAACCGGCCGGCTATTTGTCGCTGACAGGTGAGGGTTATGGCGTGGTGTTGCGTGCGGGTACGCACATAGGGCATGCGGCACTCTATGCTGCGGCGGTCTCTCATACGGGCGGCGTACCGGTCTATATGCAGTGTTACCAAGGCCGGTTTACGGCGCAAGCGCAAGAGTTCAGTCCGCACCTTCCGCTTAAAAGTGATGAAGTTACGGCTATTCACGCGCGTTTTGACACTATTGATACGATGGGTATCGAACTCGCCAGCGGCGTTTCTTTAGAGCCTGACGACAGGCTGCTCATCGGGACGGTAGCCTTGCAGATGATGCAGGAGTTTGCGGTGGCCTGCGGTATACAGCCCAGGGGTAAACGGGTATAAAAAGACCCCGGTATTGCCAGGGCGTCGTGTAATCATTGGTGCGGGTAGAGAGAATCGAACTCTCATCTCTAGCTTGGAAGGCTAGCATACGAAGCCATTGTACGATACCCGCGCTAGGCAAAAGTATATCATATCCGCCCCATATAAGCATAACCCTGATAGTATATACTTTACATAAAGTCAAAAAGGTTGTACAATGCACCCAATTGAGCAGTGGGTATCCCATCTGATCAAGGGAGAGAACTAACTAGGAGGAGAACCCATGTACCAAGGCGTATTGGGAGCAGCTATCACCGTACCTGCAGCAGTTGTACTGCCTAACACCGGTGACAACACACTATTAACTGTTACTGCTATCGTTACCGTAGCTGTTGGCGCAGCCATCATCGTTACGAGCGTTGCACGTACAGTTGTTAAGAAGGCACACAAGGCTTAGTTTTACTAAGTATTGTAGCTGACTTATAGGGGTAGGGCGTCCACTTAATTAAACCGAAGTAGGGCGCCCTTATTCATATAAAGCTATGAAAAAACAACGTTTGTTTCTGCTATCCGGCGTAGGGCTGATGATTATCGGTCTGTTGCTGGCATTGCCTACAATCATGCAGTACCGGGACAGCAAGGGCGTACCAACGCTTACGCAGTCACCGTTTACACCGCAGACTGCTCAGGCAGCTCCGTCTGCAACACCACCGCAGGAACCCACAGAAACATATGTTGAGGGTAAGCCCACCCGGATTCAAATTCCAAGTTTGAACATAGATTTACCGGTAGTTGACGGCTATTACAACGAGCAGTCACAAAAATGGACGCTGTCCAATAATAAGGTGCACTACGCAGTTGCTACGCCCCAGGCAAACAACCGCGCAGGCAACACCTTCCTATATGGCCACAATCGCAAGGAAGTCTTTAAGACCCTTGCCAAAGTGCAATTAGGGGCAGAGGTTCTGGTGACGACCGATAACGGCCACGTCTTCGTATACACCTTCAAGGGTGCGTATGAAACCGACCCTACTGATGGATCTGTTTTCAAATATCAGGGTGCGCCAATGCTCACCATCCAAACTTGTTCAGGAGTTTGGTACGAAAATCGGCAATTATTTACATTTGACCTTAAGGAAATACGTTAATCATGAATGATATACTCTTTGGATTGTTTATCGCGGTGGGCCTTATTAACACAGCTCACTTAGGCGCTTATGTTGCCGGTGCTAATATTTATGACATCTGGCAGTTCCGCCGCAGCCTGCGCAAGGTCAAGGGGTTCCGCAAGCAGCCTTTTGTGTCAATCATCGTACCAGCTCACAACGAGGAACTGGTTATTGAGCGCTGCCTGGAGTCTATCCGTGCCAACAGGTACCGCAACAAAGAAGTCATTGTGCACAGCGACAAGAGTAGCGACGCCACTGTCAAGATTATCCGTGCCTACCAAAAGAAGTACCCCAAGTTCGCACTGCGTGTTATTGACCGCAAGAAGCAGGTTGGCAAGGCTGGTGGCGTAAACTTTGCTATCCAGCGTTACGCCAAGGGCTCACTGATTATGACCCTGGACGCTGACTGCGTGCTCCGTGAAGACGCCATCAAGAACGCCGTAGCTTACTTCCGCGATCCCACAACGGTTGGCGTGGCAGCTAATGTCCGCCTTATGGACCAGCCAACGATTCTTGGTATCCTGCAGAAGTTCGAACACATGATCGGCTACCGTTCTAAGAAGTTCTACACCATGACCAACAGTGAGTTTATTGTTGGTGGGGTGGCCAGTACCTACCGCCGTGAAATCCTCGAAGAAGTAGGCTACTACGACACTGACACGATGACTGAAGACATCGGTCTGAGCATGAAGATTGTTGCCACTGGTAACAAGACCCGCCGTATTATTTACGGCGCTGACGTGGTTGCCGCAACCGAACCGGTCCACAGCTTTAAGGCCCTGCTGAAGCAGCGCTACCGCTGGAAGATGGGCAGCATGCAGAACCTGCTCAAGCACACCAACATGATTGCCAGCCGTGACAAGAAGTACAGCAAAATGCTGACCTGGTACCGGTTGCCATTCTCATTCCTGAGCGAGGGCATCCTGCTTATCCAGCCAATCCTGATCACCTACATCCTGTTCCTGAGCTTCCAGTACCAAACACTCGGTTTCTTCGTCGGTGCCTACTTTACGATTACCATCTACATTCTGATGGCTGTCTGGCCTGATGAACACGCTACCGTAAAGCACAAGATTGGCATGAGCCTGTACGCTCCAATCGTCTACTTTACGTTCTACATTATGGATGCCATCCAGGTCGTCTCTATCATTCGCTGCCTCATCAACCCCAAGCAGCTGATGCGCCGCACTGCCGAGCAATCCACCTGGGTTTCCCCCGCTCGTGCTGGCCAACAAGTTGAATTTTCTTAGCGCTTAGGCGTAGACTGGAGCCATTATGACACCTGAGCAACGCCCAAACCCTGGAACCTACAGTCTGCGCCGTGACGCTGCCGGCAACCTTGTGCCGAGCCCTGCAGAGTCGGCCCCGCAGCAGCCTGCCGAACAGCCCTATCGCGCTACCGCATCCGTGCGTATGCCCGGTGTCCCTCATCCCACAGCAGAGGCCTACCAACCACCTGCTGCTCCAGCCGCACCCAGGCAATCGACTCCATCCGAGCGCACCCCTAAACCCCGCCGCCGCAATATATTGCTCGCTGCAGGTTTAGCGTTAGGCATGGCTGCCGGTGTGGCAGGTTTTACGGTGCACCAATACAAAAAAGAGCACTCGTACAGTGCTGGCTATGACTTCGGTCCGGAGGATTCTGATATGCGAGTACCAGCTGAATTTAATAAAGACCAAGCTGAGAGTGTCATTGGCAAGGGCGACTGGCGCTATACGCCAGGCATCACCCCCACCGACCGGGGTTTGGAAGTTGTGCCCACGGGAATGGCTATTCTTAATTTACCCGAAGACGCTGCCGGCCGGCCACCACGCAGCGGCAAATACAGCCCTAACCAGCCGCTTAATCTGATGAGCCATGTGGAGCTGGACAAGCCTGGCGAGGTGGGCATCGCTGCCTATCTGACAGAGGTTGATAAGTCGGCTACCCTGACGTTTGCCGCGGCTCCACCGTTACGCTTTGACGAACGAACCGTGCATGAAAAGCAAGTAAGTGTCCGGGTGACTATGGACTCGTTTACTATCTCGCACATCGATAGCCGTGGTGCGCAGCCCGAAGTGTTCAAGCCAATCAAGCGCGCTACGTTCAATAACGCGGCCGAAGTGGTTGTAATCCAGAGGGACGGCGAGCTGGTAGTATCCGTTGACGGCCAGGCGTACAAGCTGCCAGGTGATTATTTTGACCGGCAAGTATGGTTTGGTGCAGACGGCAAGGCTACAATCGCCGAGTTGAATGCGTACCCTTTGGGCGACAATGAGGTAACGGTAACCGACCCGGTTGACCATCTGAAAGGTGTTAAGCAGACAAAAGACGGTTTGTATGGCACGGCAGAAGCCAACGGCTACGGTGATCGCAAATTCAGTACGGCTATCGACCTGACCGAACTGATGGGCAACCCGGCTTATGCCAAGTTTGTGATTGAGAACTTTAATCAGTTGGAGCCGTCTATGGCCGGTAAATTCCAGGCGTTGCAGCCCAAGGAAGGTGTCTTTACCTTTGACGAGTTGGACGCCATAGTGAAGTTTGCTAACCACCACAACATGGAAGTACACGGGCATACCCTGGACTTTACCGAGGCATACCCCAAGTGGCTGCAGGATAAACTGCGGAGTCCTGAAACCAGCAAGGCTGAGGCCCAGGCACTCCTGGAGAAGCACATCACAACCGTCATGCAGCACTATGACGGCAAAGACGGCCGGCCCAAGATTGACCGTTGGGATGTGGTGAACGAACCCTTTGACCCTGATAATTACGAACGACTGAACGCCAAGAATATTTGGGCTGAAAAATTAGGTACCAACCATATTCGTATCGCGTTAGCTGCGGCCCGCAAGGCTAATCCTGACGCATTGTTGTACCTGAATGAATGGGGCGAAACCGATGAAGACCGTCGCAACGCAGTGTACAGCCTGGCTAAGCAGCTTGCCAGCGAGGGTATACTTGATGGCGTTGCCTTCCAGGGACACTGGTTTGGTGAAGACCTGGAAGATAGGGATGTACTGAGTGAGCTGTTTGACGGCACCATCGAAAACTACATGCGTAAGCTAGCTGCCCTCAAGAATCACAAGGGTGAAAACCTGCGGGTGCGTATTTCCGAGGCCAGTGTGGCCACCGATGGCGGCGAAGCCATGAAGGCCCGCGTGTACGGCCACATGCTGCGGATGATGATGAATATCCCAAGCGGTGACTTTGGTGTCTGGGGTGCGGCCAACAAAGAAGACTACATGACCGCCGCTGGCAAACCCGGTGGTGATTTGGGTGATGACGCGATTGCTCGCCAGCCCAAGTTCCGTACTGGCCCTGTCGAAACGAACAGTGCCTACCAACATCTGCTGGGTGCGGTTACCAAAAACTAACCCTCCAACCGTCATTCCGGACTAGATCCGGAACCCAGTCAATAATGAGGATTCATTATTCTTATATTGGATCTCTGAACAGGTCAGAGATGGCGGCACCAAAAAGACCTCACGCTCGTGAGGTCTTTTTGGTGTACAACCAGGGGTGGTTACATGTCATGGAAGACTTGGATACGGGCGCCCAAGGAGTTCAGGCGTTCGGCCAGGTCTTCGTACCCACGGTTGATAGTGTAGACGTTGCGCAGGGTAGAAATGCCATTTGCTGCAAGCATACCAATCAGGAGCAGACTGGCAGGGCGCAAGGCTGGTGGGCAGACCACATCGGCTTTGCTGAACTTGGTCGGCCCCTGGATATACAGGCGGTGTGGGTCGGCAAGCTCGACTTGCATGCCCACTTTGGTCATCTCGGTGTAGTAGATGGCCCGGTTTTCGTACATCCAGTCGTGGATGAGTGTGCGGCCCTTGGCTACGCCGGCGATAGGCACAAAGTATGGCAGGTTGTCGGCGTTGATGGCGGGGTACACGTTGGAGTGTATCTTTTCGGTCAGCGCGTGCAGGTTGCCGTCGTGCTTGTGGATGGTCAGGTCAATCAAGTCGGTCTTGCCGTTGTCGGCCTTGTAGCGGTCAGTGGCTGTGTACTGCAGGCCCATCTTTTTCAGCTTGAGCAGTTCCAGGCTCATGAAGTCGATAGGGACGCGGCGGATAGTAATTTCCGAATTGGTGGTTACGGCAGCGGCGGTGAAGAACATCGCTTCGATGGGGTCTTCGGCCGGTGCGTAGGTGACGTTCTTCTTGATGGTCGGTACACCCTGGATACGCAGAGTGCCAGTACCGATGCCGTCAATCTTGACACCGAGCTTCTGCAAGAAGAAACAGACGTCCTGCACCATGTAGTTGCCGCTGGCAAATTCGATGATAGTCTCCTCGGGGAAACGGGCGGCTGCCATAATGGCGTTTTCGGTGACGGTATCACCCGTTTCGTACAGGCTGAAGCGCCCGGCGGGCTTTTTATCAACGGTTACTTCGTAGTGGCCAGTGGTAGCGATCACGTTCAAGCCAAACTCTTCCAAGGCATATAAGTGCGGCTGCACCGTACGGGTACCTAATTTACAGCCACCAGCGTAGGGGATCTTGAAGTCAGCGTAATCGTGGAGCAGCGGTCCCATCATCATCAGGACTGAACGAGTCTTACGAGCGGCTACGGCGTCCATTTGGTCAAGCTTCAGTTGCTGTGGACGGCGGATTTCCAGGTCATTGCCGTTAACCCACTTAATCTGGACGCCGATGCTTTCCAAGACTTCGATAATACGGAAGACTTCTTCGATACGAGGAAAATTGGTAAAGCGCGTAACACCATAATTGAGAAGTGAGGCACACAAAAGGCCTACAGCGGCATTCTTGCTGGTTTTGAGGGTAATTTCGCCCTTCAGCTCATGACCGCCCTCAATGCGCAGGTTGACGGCACCACTGCTCAAAGAGATGAGTTGCTTGTTCAAAACATCGCTGATGCGGCCCAGTGTCTCCAGGCTGAGGTTCTGTTTACCATGCTCAATACGATTAATAGCCGATTGGCTGGTACCTAACTGTTTGGCAAATTCCGCCTGGGTAAGCCCACGCTCCTGACGAATTTGCGCAATTAACTGACCGATCTTCTCATTTGTCGTAATCATATGCTACTAAATATATCATATATAGTATGAAGGTCAAGAGTTTAGGTGTGTACCATATATCACATCAGGTATACGAAGGGATGTAAAAAAGTCCTTATAGTTTACCACTTTTACGCTCCATTGCTACAATGTGATTATGATCTAGCTACCGTACAACCACCGTGCATTACCGTCATCCCGGACTTTGTTCCGGGATCCAATCAATCAAGGAATTCATTATGATGAAACGAAAGAGGGTGCTTACGAATGTTTGATGAAGTTGTACAAAACCTTATAGCCGCCGAAGAGCACCGCCAACGCGAGGGCCTGGAGCTTATACCAAGTGAAAACTATGTGAGCCGCCAGGTGCTGGACAGCATGGGTAGCGTGTTTACGAATAAATACTCTGAAGGTTTTCCCGGCAAGCGCTACTATGGTGGCCAGGAAAACACCGATAAAGTGGAGCAATTGGCTATCGACCGCGTAAAGGCCCTGTTTGGCGCGGACCATGCCAACGTGCAGCCCCTATCTGGCGCCCAGGCCAATGAAGCGGCCTTTCACTCCTGGCTCGAGCCAGGCGACACCATTCTGGCTATGGAGCTCAGTCACGGCGGCCACCTGACCCACGGACGGCCTGGTACGGTGCTAGCCAAGCTATTTAATTACGTGCGTTACGGCATGAAAGACACCGGGACGGGTGAGATTGATTATGAGCAGCTGCGCCAACTTGCTCTGGAGCACAAACCTCGGATGATTCTAGCCGGCTTTTCATCATATCCGCGCGAGTTAGACTACGCCAAGTTCAACGAGATTGCCAAAGAAGTAAGCGCCGTACTGGTGATGGACATGGCACACATTGCTGGGCTGATTGCCGGTAAGGCCCTCAGGAACCCCTTTGATTATGGCTTCCACATGATTACCAGTACGACGCACAAGACCCTACGTGGTCCCCGCGGTGGGCTGATCCTTACCAAAGGCACAGTCAGCACCCCCCTTAAAGCTCCAGAAAAGACCATCGAGAACCTGCCGACCCTCGTTGACCGGACGGTATTCCCGGGTGTGCAGGGTGGCCCGCACATGCATGTCATTGCCGCTAAGGCGGTCGCCTTTTATGAAGCCTCCCAGCCTGAGTTCCAGGTGTACGCCCAGCAAATATTGGCTAATGCACAGGCTTTAGCGACCGCGCTCATGGACCGTGGCTTCAAGCTAGTGACCAACGGCACCGATAACCATATGGTCGTGGCGGATGTACACACCAGCTTTGGCATCCATGGTGGTGAAGCTGAGTTAGCACTGGATAAGATTGGTCTGACACTCAACAAGAATGTCATCCCTGACGACCCGCTGCCCCCGTTCCGCCCGAGTGGTATCCGTTTGGGGACGCCAGCTATCACTACCCGTGGCCTCCAAGAGGGCGACATGGAGCAGATTGCTCGTTGGATGCTCGATGCCATCAACGCCCGGAATGATGAAGCCAAGCTCGCCACGCTCAAAAGGGAAGTAGAGGCCTTTGCAAAAGCCTTCCCACTTCCCAGCGACACGCAGAATTAGCGACCGCGGAGCTGCAGGAATTGCTCTAGGTGACGCATATGACCGCTGGCATTAACGACAAGAGTGGTGATGCCAAGGGCAATAGAGCCAAGTCCGCCCCATAGCAGTTTTTCACGCCATATGCTTTTACGCTCCGGCTGTGCGACTGGTGCGAGGGTGGGCTCTACGATTGTTTCTTGGCCGGCACGTGGCGCAAATTGCACCAACGGTGGCTCTGCGTCGCCAACCGCAGGATAGGCGAGGGCGCCATCGGCCCACCTGGTGTCAGTGCGCCAATTCCAGCCATCTGGTACCTCTGGTGCTGCTGCGGCTACCACTGCAGGTGCCTCTTTTCTCGTATACTCGCTGGGGGCTCCTGTGAAGTAGCGGACTGGTGCTCCATCTACGGCAGTAACCGCCGCTGTACCGACTGCAGCCGCGGTACGGGCTACGATAGCCTGCTCGCTAGTCGTACCGCTAAACCATGAAAACTGCTCTTCCTGGTGAGGCTGGGGTTGCACCTTTGCACGGCCATATGCTGCCGTGAAGGGGCGCACGAGCTGAGGCCATTCACGCGGGGTTTCCCAGTACGCTGCCTCGGGCTCGGACGCCCTGACGTTCGTATCAGCTGGAACTTGTTCAGCATAGGGTATTTCCAGGCGACCGGTCTGTTCTTTGGCCAGTGCCTCACGGTACCAGTCGGGTTGCCACGCACTGCCGTAGCCGCCACGTTGCCACCATTCACTGGCACCGCTTTCTATGGTATTGATCGCCGGGCCCTCAATGGGCGCCGGGGGTGGCACCTGAAACCCATTAAACGTATCCCCGTTGTACAATCCTGACTGCTGTTCGATAAGTGTGCGCATGAAGCCTCCTCAATTTGACAGAAAAATAAAAACCTCGGTTTGGGGTCCGGGTTGATGTGGCCGCCTATTTTGGCGCAAGTCTCTTTTATACCAAATATGTTTATGTTTTAGCAAGTACAAACAATGGTATGATGCAGGCAGTATAAACAACAATAAGGAGTACCTTATAATGCAAGAACAACCAGTAGTACGCAGTTGGATGGCCGCCCTCATCCTGTCGATTTTTGTCGGCTCGCTTGGCGTAGACCGTTTTTACCTGGGTAGAATCGGTACCGGCATTTTAAAGCTGATTACCTTGGGTGGTTTTGGTATTTGGTGGCTGATTGATTTGATTCTTATTGCTACCAAGAATTTCAAGGGCATTACCTGGGAAGAAGACCAGAAAAAAGCCTAATCCCGTCATCCTGAACTCGTTTCAGGGCCCAGTCAAAGTGCTCTCCTTGTCCCCCCTACTTTTTGTACCGCAAAAAGTAAGCAAAAACTCCCGGGTTAGCACCCTGACACTGCTGGCCCAGTCTTGACTTTCCGGCACAAAAAGAACGGCCTTTGGCCGCCCCTCTCCCCTTATTCATAGGAATAGAGAGGGGACACTTTTTGCTTTATTCCGGAAAGGCTACGCCTGCTCCAACCGGTCAGGGTGCCATAACCCGAACCCAAGTGCACCCATCGGTGTGCTTTCTAGAACACTCAAAAGTGAGTAGCTGTCTGCCGTTAGGGTAGGCGCCGTGCTTAAGGTAATAACTCTGGTTCTTGTTCGAGGGTGATGCCGAATTGGTGTTGGACGGCCGAGATGATTTTTTGGCGGAAGGCGATCAGGTGGCCGGTGCTTTGGGCGTTTTCATTGACCAGGACCAGGGCATGGACGGGCCAGGTCCCCATGCCGGTTTCGGTGTCGTGGTAGTCCTTAAAGCCGGCTTTTTCTACCAGCCAGGCTGCGGGTATTTTTACTTTGCCGTCGATGGTAGGCCAGTTGGGCATGTCCGGGTACTCGGTTTGCAGGCGAGCAAAGGTATGGCTGTCGATGATGGGATTGGCAAAAAACGACCCGTTATTGGCGACGACTGCTGGGTCGGGTAACTTGCTTTGGCGAATGGCAATGACCGCATCGCGGATGACCATGGGCGAATACACATGTACTTCGTGCTGGTCCAGATAGTGCTGCAGGGCGGCATAAAAAGGTGGCTGGGGCTGTACTTTGCTCAGGCGCAGCGTAATGCTGGTAATAAAGAACCGGCCTTTATCGGCGAACTTGAAGCGGCTGGAGCGGTAGCCAAAGTCACATTCGCCCGGCTGGAGCGTGACGAATGCTTTATTGAAGCTGTCGTAGGCTTCCAGTTCCACGAGACTGTGGGCAATCTCCTGCCCGTAAGCACCGACGTTCTGAACAGGGGTGGCGCCTGCTGTTCCAGGAATGAGGCTGAGGGCTTCGATGCCGCTCAGGCCGCGTTCTACGGTATGGGCTACAGCTTGGTCCCAGTTCTCACCGGCACCGATGGTAACCAGGGCGTAATCACCGTTTTCGTCGCGTATATCCACGCCGGTTATCTTGTTGATGAGCAGTAGGCCGGGGTAGCCGTCGTCCTGCCAGATAATATTACTGCCGGAGCCAATCATCATGACTGGCAAGTGCCGGGCATCGGCCCAATCCAGGGCTTCGGTCAGCTCATCTTTGCTGTGGATGTCGGTGGCATATGCGGCCGTACCACCCAGACGCATAGTGGAGTGGAGCTTGAGTGATACGTCTTGCAATATGTTCATGGCTCCATTATACCGTAGCTGTCTGTAATCCCTTCCGCTTGCGCGTTCAACAGAGAGAGGGTACTATGGAATGGTATGAGCGAACAGAGTCAAGAGCAACCATTTAAGCATCTCGGCGATCGGCTCAAAACCATCCGCCAACAACTCCACGAAACCGTGGCTGATGTTTCGGGTGCTGTAGAAATTGAAGAGAAAGTTTTGTCCCGTATCGAAGAGGGTCGCATTCGCCCTTCGGAGGACATTTTGATGCTACTTATTAGCCACTTTAATATGCAGGATGACGAAGCCGCCGGTTTGTGGCACTTGGCCGGCTACGAACCACCCCGTGAGCACGACCACGAGCATGACCGGGAGCGTGATGACGCCAAGGGCGACCGTAACACCATTTTGGTTATGGCCGTCGACCCCCGTGTCATCTACAGCGACGGTGTGCAGGTGCACGCTAACCCTAACGGCGTGGTTATGTCTTTTGCCCAGAACAATGGCACGCCTGGCGGCCTGGTGACTGCCAAGATTGGTATGAGCCGCGAGCAGGCCCGCAACGTACTTCGTGTGCTGGAGGACGCTTTGAACTACTCTGAGCCCCGCCAGTTGGCCGAAGGCGAACAAAAGAAGACTGCCAAGAAGAATACCTCCAAGCAGCCTCAGAACAAATCCAAAGATTCCAAGACCGACAAGTAAACAACCGACTACTAAAAAGACCTCACGTGCATGAGGTCTTTTTAGTAGTCATTGCTGCTTTATAAGTTACAGCCGGCTTTGCGGGCCAGAGCGGTCCAGTTGTCGTGCATTTTCTGGGAGACCTCTTCGCCGCCGGGAACGTTGCCATTCCAGAAGCACATGGAGTCCCAGGTGTTGGCGCTGAGCACGCCTGATTGGTCACCCTTTACGGCAAAGACACTTTGCCACTGGGATACGGCTTTGGCGGTCTGGGGGCCGTACACACCGTCAGCTTTTATGGTAGAACCGACGCTGCGGAACATCTGCTGGATGTACTTTACACACGTACCCTTGGCGCCTTGGCGGTAGGTGTAGGCGTCACAGCCACGGTTGGCGTCACGCTTGTAGGTCTGGGTGATTGGCTTGGTCTTGGCGGCAGCAGGCTTGGTGTCCGCCTTGGCAGTTTTCATGGTGCAGCCGGCATTCTTGGCGGTTGTCTTGTACTTTTCCTGGCTGGCACACAAGTTGCTCCAGGTGTCGTTGCCGACAATGCCATCTGCTTTCAGGTTGGTGCGGTGTTCTTGGAAGGCACGTACCTGGGCGGTGGTCTTAGGGCCATAGTAGCCATCGACAGCCAGCTTGGAGCCATTGTTGGCGTTAACCATCTGCTGAATATATTTCACGCAGGTGTCTTTTTTGCGTTCATTGGCAATGCTGAACTGACGGTTGACACACTTGGTTGTCGCTGCACTGGCTACGCTGGTCGGCAGTACGGCCGCCCCAAAGCTAAAACCCATGACGAGTAGTGCTATGACTGATAGTTTGTGAATAATATGCTGCTTCATGTCGCCCCCTAACGGTACACTTAGTTTCATAGTATTCTAAAAGATTTACAGCTTTTTGCAAGTTATAAATCAAAAATGCAGGAATGGCTAGGCTGCGCCGTCTTGGGCCTGCCAGCCAAATGGGTTGCTGGTGTCGTGTAACCGCCCAGTATTATTGGACACGGCATACACAATGGCGTAGTTATCGGGAATAGTTGGGGCGTCTATACAGGCTTGCACCAGTGCGGCGCAGTCGCGGTGGCTCAGCCATACCTGTCGTTCGGTAGGCGGTGTTTCCGGTGGAACGTCCTGTTTGTTGACGCCACCAAAGCGAATGCATATTACTTCCAGGCCTTTGGCATCGGCATAGTAGCGGCCCAGGGATTCCATGAGTACTTTGCCAGCACCATAGGGACTGTCAGGCAGGGGCAGGTCATAGGGGCGCAGCAGGCCAGGGGTCTCGCGCCTGATGAACTTGTCGGCGTGCACCGAGCTGGCCATAATGACGCGCTTGACGCCGGCATCCACGGCCGCCTGGTAGACGTTGTAGCTAATGAGCGTATTGTCGGGGTTCAGGTTTTCGGCCAGCCAGCCGTCACGTTCAAAATCCCAGGCCAGGTGCACAATGGCATCGTGCCCCTGTGCTTTCTGGTAGAGGTGCTTGTACTCTTCGGCATCAAAGTGCGGCAGGTCAAAGTCGGTCGTTTCATGGGGCAGCTTGTCCTTGAGCACCTTGCCAATGGTGCCCCCACTACCGACAATCAGTACCTTACTCATGATTCGGGCACCTCAGCAACGGCCCGGGTGGGCGCACCGTCAACATCCAGACTCAGCGGGAAGGCATTGACCATGAAGTTACGTTCAGGCAGGCTGTCGAGGTTGGTCAGATTCTCCAAGATGGGGATGTTATTGCCCAGGAGCATCTTGTGGTTACGAAAGTCATCGGTATTATCAGCGCTGCAGGTATCCAGGCCGACCATTTTGACCCGTTTGCCAACGAGGTAGGCTGTCAGGGCATCGTCCATAACAGGGTAGTCAGTAAAGTATGTCGCGTCATGTAGCTGGTGGGCCATGCCGGTATTGAACAGCACGATATCGCCCTCCTCTATGCCCACAGCTTCGCAGGCTGCCACCGAGAACTCTGTACGGGCATCAATGCATTTACCTATGCCCACAAACGTCTCTAGGGGGAATTGGCCGAGTGTTTGGCCGCCAGCCAGCATGTGCGCTGGCGCATCAATGTGCGTACCAGTATGCGTACCCATCGTTACCTGGTGGCCGCTGTAGCCATCCTTCTCGAATTGTTCAGTGTGCTGGAGGTCTATTGTGGGATCACCCGGATAGGCCGGGGTGTCCTGATTGAGCTTGATGCTGAGGTCTATAAGCATATGACTATTGTACAGGACGCCATCTGGAGGTTTCCTCCATCTACTACGCAAAATGCAGCACCTCTGTTATAATCGGCGAGTACCTATGCACCCTTAGCTCGGGTGGCCACGAACGGCTTGCCATCCGAAGTTTATATGGGCGTTACGCTGTATCCTCTGGCGCAGACATAAGCATACGCACAAGTTCCTTAATCACAACACATATGCACCCTTAGCTCAGCTGGATAGAGCGTTGGTTTCCGGTACCAAAGGTCAGAGGTTCGAATCCTCTAGGGTGTACCATATTTCCTGAATCATCATTTTTTTAGGCGAAACAGTTCATTTAACTTCGGTAGATCGCCGAATTTTTGCCGGCTGCCTGGCCGAAACACTTCAGTAGCTTTCGTTCTTCCTGGTCTAATGCCACGCCTCTAGTGTAGGCGCATATTACGAAGAACAACAGCGACTAACTGTACAATTTTCGACTCCTCATAGTACTTACACAACTCTTAATTTGTCATCTGCTTTTTAGCAAAGGCAGAAAAGTCATTTACCGCATCTAGTATAGGTACAGCTTTTTGACCCATAACAGTTAATTCATAAGTTACATCTGCTCGAGATTGTTCTTTACGCTCAATCAGATTGAAAGCCTGCATTGATTTAAGACGGGTAGTAAGCGTAGCAGTATTAACGCCCTCTATTTGGTGCTCTAAATCCCTAAAGCGTAATGGGCCATCTGATAATTTATCGATAATCATCATAGTCCAAAAATCACCTAATATTTTTAGGCTATCTACACAGACTGGTTTTTTGGTAGTCGCTGACATAAAATCTTCTTGCTTTAGAATTTAAAGTACTCTACAATTGAAAGTACTGTAAAAACTATAGCAAATTATTGGAGGAGATGCAATATGAAGACAGCACAGATAAATGAATACGGTGATGCATCAGCAGTAAATGTAGTAGATGCAGATCAGCCCATAGCTAGTGACGGGCAGGTTTTAGTAAAGGTCAACGCCTCAAGCCTAAACCCAGTTGATAGCGCCATTCGTTCCGGATACTTTCATCAGATGATGCCAGTTCAATTCCCAGCTACACTTGGCGGTGACATTGCTGGTGAAGTTGTAGAAGTTGGTAATGGAGTAGAAGGCTTTGCTGTTGGCGATAAGGTATACGGACAGGCTGCGGTGATCGCGGGCAATAGTGGTGCATTCGCAGAATACGCAGCTACAAACGCAGGTCAGCTCGCTAAAGCTCCTGAGAACATCAGTCTGAATGAAGCCGCATCATTACCTTTGGTTGGTGTAAGTGCATTACAGGCATTAACTCAGCACATTAATCTTCAGCCAGGACAAAAGATACTTATTACTGGTGGTGCGGGTGGTATCGGACGAATCGCAATTCAAATCGCGAAGAATATTGGTGCACACGTTGCAACTACAGTCACAGGTGAAGGCATTAGTGCTGCGAAGAGCCTTGGAGCAGATGAAGCTATAGACTATAAGTCTCAGGACTTTGCGGAAGTACTCAGCGATTATGACGCAGTTTTTGACACAGTTGGCGGTGAAGAATTTGCCAAGACCCTCACGGTTCTCAAAAAAGGTGGAGTTGCCGTAACTATGGCTGCTCAACCAGATCAGGCGCAGGCAGAAGAGCTTGGCGTTACTGCAGTTCAGCAAATGACACAGGTCACAAGCGAAGCACTTTCTCAATTACGTGAGTTAGTAGAAAGCGGAGTCGTTAAGCCTCAGGTAGGCAAAGTATTCTCACTCGATGAAATTCAAGAAGCCTTTACTGCTCGCGAGTCAGGCACAGTGAGCGGCAAAGTAGTATTAGAAATCAGTAAATAGTCATTGGGTATAAGGAATTAAGATGAACATTACAATACTTGGAGCAAGCGGGAAGACTGGCTCAGAAATTGTTAAGCAAGCGCTCGAAGCCGGTCACTCTGTTACCGCGCTCGTCCGCCGCGCAGACGCTCTCGCAGCGCAACCGAACCTCAATGTCCTCGTGGGTGACGTTACAAACGCCCGAGATGTGGCGAAAGCCAGCAAAGGCGCTCACGCGGTAGTGTCTGCACTGGGCGCAATGGGCGGTAGCTTAATGACGGATGCCGTTAAAGCCGTCATTGCGGCAAGCAAGGAAACCGGCGTAAAGCGATTTGTGCTTATGTCCTCGTTTGCAGTCCGCAAGGATCAGCTGAGTGGCGGCACTAAGTTCGTCACTGGCCTGCTTATGGGAAAGGTCGTGAAGGATAAATCTGCGAGCGAAGCGCTTCTCCGTAAGAGCAGCCTCGACTGGACGATTGTCTATCCTACAGGGCTTACCAACAATGAAAAGGGTGCACGGGTTCGCGTCGTATCCAGCTCCGAGACCGTCGGCATGAAGAACAAGATTGCCCGGGCAGATGTTGCAGCTTGGATCCTGGATGAACTTAAAGCCAATAAGCACGTAAAAGCTGAAGCGCTCATTACAGCTTAAAGGTAAAGGATTGCCGTACCCATGGACAAATTAAAAGCACTAAGCGCAACCCTGAAGCCCAGCCCTCGGATGCCGGTGCTGTTCGTGGGTCATGGCAACCCGATGAATGCGATCCTCGATAACGATATTACCCAGAACTGGAAAAAAGTCGGTAGTAATCTACCGGAGCCACAAGCGTTTGTAGTAATTAGCGCACACTGGATAACGAGGGGCACGCACATCACCGATGCTCCTACCCAGCCAATTATCTATGATATGTATGGCTTTCCGGATGAGTTGTACCAGACTACTTACGATGCCCCGGGAAGCCCCAGTGTTGCAGAGGAACTACGAAAAGCATTCTTAAACTACGAAGCAAAATTAGATAGTACCTGGGGCCTTGATCATGGAACCTGGTCCGTACTGAAACACCTAGCGCCGGAAGCTAAGGTGCCAGTCTTGCAGATCAGCTTGGATGCCTACCAGTCGCTACCCCAGCTTGTAGATATGTTCAAGCTGCTAAAGCCATTACGAGAAAAGGGTGTGATCTTTATAGGTAGCGGAAATCTGGTACATAACTTACAGCACATAAATTTCCAGGATGATAAAATCTTTGACTGGGCTCTTGAGTTTGATGAAAAAGCCAGTACTGAGATGAGCAATCATAATTTGAAACTACTTAGTAATCCACTAAAGATGACCTCGGCGGCCTCTATTGCGGTACAGATGGACGACCATTACCGACCTATGCTTGCCGCTATGTCGTTGCTAGACAAAAAAGAAGAGCTGACGTATTTCAATGATGTCATTGAAATGGGCAGCATTGGAATGCGTTCATTCATTGCTAGCTAAAAAATTAGAAGAGAACAACATGTCTGCCAATACACTACCGTTTAAAGTGGAGGGCATGACTTGGCATGCGCTTGCCCCCGACCCGCAAGAAGAGGAGTTTTTTGTTTGTTATCATAGGGGCATGCATTAAACAGCTCCTACTAAAATAGTTCTAACCTGTGCAACAATGCTGTACCAACTAAAATGCCTACCTCGCGTAGGCATTTTAGTTGGTGCCTTTCACCTGGAGGACGGATTCGACGAGTATGAGCCAAAACTGCCAGCGGCAGTTTTGCTTCGTCAAGATGGAATCCGTCCAGGTGTACCATGCATAAGCACCATAAAAGACTCTTTTCTGAAGAGTCTTTTTCTTTGCTATGCTAAAGGCAATGTCAGAAGAAATATTCCACATACAACCATGGACGCCAAAAGTTAGAGAAGCTGCCGAAAGGCTTATGGGGCATATCCACGAACTCGCCCCAGAACTGGAAGTGTTATTTATGGGGGCTGCAGCACTTGGGCTGCCAGGTAAAAACGATATTGATCTTGATGTCTTATGCAGTAAAGCGGACCTCAAAACATATATTGAAAAGTTATCACCATTATTTGGTAAGCCAAAGAGTGTCGACGACATATCAGCAGGCTGGAGCTTTGATTTTGACGGCTTTGAAGCGGACGTCATGATATCCGACCCCACCGCTTCACATGTTCGCTGGCAGCGGAAAAGATTTGAGATACTAAAAGGCAACCAGGAATTACTGGCTGCGTACAAAAAGCTAAAG
Source organism: Saccharimonadales bacterium (SeqCode) (assembly GCA_035629475.1). Lineage (GTDB taxonomy): Bacteria > Patescibacteriota > Saccharimonadia > Saccharimonadales > UBA4665 > JARIHD01. Next base: position 7,621 of record DASPHS010000075.1, on the reverse strand, counting down.
GAAGCTAGTGACGGCTTACCATATGCCGAGTACGAACAGCGCAAGCGTACATTTAGAAGAGAAAGTATTTTCACGCAACATATAATCTGGTTCTAACCTGCGTCAGTATGCTGTACCAAACATGAATAACAGATATGAAGACAATCGCTGCTGGTCGTCTTTATGCCAAAGTAGGAGACATGACGTATGACGCGTATTGCGGAAGCGTACCGTTCGGAAGGGCTCCTGCCATACAATCAGCTGCCAGATATCACCCAGCCGGGTTGGTGCCCCGATCCGTTGGTTATTGAGAGGGAGGTTGATGACGGGCAGCGTCTGCTGGCCCTTGGCCTGGCGCACCGCACTGACATAGGGAACGAGCATTACCGTGCCCTCACTGAATCTACCACACGCTTTACGGGCGCATCGGTTGCTCGTCGCTGCATCATTATGAACGAGGGTGGTTATTGGCCGTCCAGTGATACGCTCGAACATGCATACCGTGAGGGCGGTGAGTCACAGTGGCTGCAACAGCATGCCCGCCAGGCCGGGATGGCAGTAGTATCGCCGGAATTGCCTCGCGATGGTTGCGATTTATTACTCGCGGAGGGCTTTACGCCTCCCGAAATCGCCTGCTACCTTTTTGTACGCCAGGCACCGCAGTATGGCCGGCTCAACCGCACTATACACCGAAGCTTCGATTACTACATGAGCAAAGAAATGGATCAGAGAGCAAAAGAAACAGGGCTGCATTTCAACTTTTTGGTGAGCAACCTTATTGCTGTCTATGAAGACACGTTCCATAAGAAATTCGATAAGAACGACACGCAGTTCTTTTATCAGCAGTCAGTCGGCTACATGCTAGAGCCTACCTCGCGTATACAGGAAGCGGCTATCGCCTGCAATATGGGCCGCGATGTTAACTTTGTGCGCACCATACAATCATATGTGGACGAGGGTGTAAGTGTGGCATGGGGTTGCGGCTGGACGCATGTCCGCGCACTTGAAGGCAGGCTGAGGAACATGGCGCCCAGATCGGTCAGCTAGCACGCACCCAGCCCATGACCCGGTAGGGGTTTTGGAGCACTCGGCAATATTGCATACCCCAGCATGCGGACAGCCTGGTACTATGGCTTTATGAACAACTTGCTGCTGACACAAAAAAGCTTCACTACCAGCGATGCGGTAGTGCAATACTGGACAAACGGAAATGTCGGCAAACCCGCTGTATTTTTCATGCACGGAGCGGCTATGGACCATAAAATGTTCGATAGCCAGTATGCGGCTCTTAACGAGAGTTACTATATTATCGCGTGGGATGCGCGTGGGCATGGGCAGTCCCGTCCGGTGCAGGGCAAGATCGGCTTGCATGATTTGGCTCAGGATTGTTTGGGCATACTTGATGACCTGCACATTTCCCAGGTAATACTTTTGGGGCAGTCTGAGGGCGGCATGATTGCTCAGGAGGTCTACCGCTTACAGCCAAGCCGCGTGATGGCAATGGTCACGATAGGTGCCTCCCCTATTATGCTCAGTTACGCTAAGTCGGACATATGGCTCCTAAAATGCTCGACAAGCATTATTAAGCTGTGGCCATATGCACATTTTATGAACGCTCTGGCTCTCAAAACAGCTCTCAAAAAAGACGTGCAACAATATGCCATGCAGACCGTGAAAAATATTTCAAAGAAGGACTTCCTCAGTATATGGGAAGGGGTGACCAACGTACTTTCGTATGAAGGCATTGCTGGTATGCATATTACCGTTCCCCTCCTCATAACGTACGGCGATACGGATACCACTGGAACAGTGCGGAAAAATAATCAGCGCTGGAAGGCGTATGAGCCAGCTGCTGAATTGGCCGTTATTCCGAACGCTGGCCATAATGCCAACCAGGACAATCCGCAATTCTTCAATGAACTAGTTACTGCATTTCTGGGAAAAATACGGCCCTAGTATGAGCCGTTTACAAATGGCCCAAACCTTGCAGTGATCCACTATTTTGCTGTTGAACAGCGAAATCAACGTTAACTTCGTCACACTTGTTCGGTCTTTGTGGTAAAGAGCAGCCGGCTATAGTATCATAGCCTTTACTGATCTGCGGACATATGCCCCAGGTCAGTTTGCGGACACTCAAAGTGTCATGCCTTTTGGAATACGGCGATCAGACGTTCTGATGTTTTAGGATTAAATTCAGAATTGTCGTTAAAATCACCGTAACAGTTAACAAGTCGGAATCCTGGAAGATATTTTTCAAGATCTGCAATATCGTATACTCGAGCCAGAGTCTGGTCTACGATGACATGGGCCTCGCTTGTAGTACGATCTTCGACGATACTTGTAAAAATAGCTTCAAACACTTTGTCCTCCGGATGAAATTCCCTGCGAATGAGCGTGTCTATTGTTAGATTGTCGCTCGTAGCGATACGGTGGGTTATCCTTACTTTGGGTGACTCACGGTAGTAATTTTTGGAGTCGAGCACTAAAATGCCGCCTTGCTGTATGTGAGCTGAGCATTGATTGGCGAAGGCTTTCATGTCATCCGGTCGAGATAGATACACGTATGAATCCCAGAGCGAGTAAGCACAATCAACTTTCGCATTCAGCTGAAACGTCCGCATGTCCCCGAGGACAAGCGTCGCGTCCGGCACACTCTTACGTGCTATGTTGATGAGTTCCTTGGAAGCATCAACTCCTATGACTTGATAACCCTTCATCGCAAGTTCTTTCAGATGTCGCCCTGTTCCACAGGCGATGTCCAAAAAAGAGTATTGTTTTTGCGGTAGGTATCGTTTCACTATGGATAGTAAAAATGACACTTCTGCCTGTGTATGCAGCTGACGGGGATTGGTGGCGTCGAACAGGGGCGCGAGTTGTGTATAATAACTCTTGCCCTTGGAATAGTCGGAAAAAGAAACGCCATTCTTTATAAGCTTTTTATATGGAGTGTAGTAGATGACGTTTTTAATATTCATGAAACAGGTGGGCAAAAGTACCAAACTGCTAGGATAGTACAAAACTTGGCGAGTAGCAAGACATATGAGTAATTTCAAACTAATGATAAAGAGGTAGTTACAACCATGACAAAAACGATGCACGACAGTGAAACTTCAGCAGAAGGCCAACAGGTTATTGTTGCATGCGCGCTTATCCATCACAGCTTTGATGGTGTTGAAAAGGTGTTCCTGCCAAAGCGTGCAGACACTAAGAAGTTCATGCCCGGCGTCTATGAACTGCCTGGCGGTCACGTAGACTTTGGCGAAGACATCGTTGCCGGTCTTGAGCGTGAGCTCGTAGAAGAGTTTGGCAAAAAGATTGTCGTGGGTGACCCATTTGCAGCCTTCACGTATGAAAACAAGGTGAAAGCATCCCACTCCATTGAAGTCGTATACTTTGCTCAGTTCGAAGACGGCACCGACAACATCGAGATCCATCCAGAAGACCATTCAGGTTACGAGTGGCTGGGCGAGGCAGACCTCCACCGCATGCTCGTAGGCGGCAAGACAGAAGATGACGAGGAGTACAAAATCCTGCAGAAGGCTTTCAAGCTGCTGGCAGGTGAATCTCCCCGCTTCTAAGATTGTAGATTACGGAATGCCACGAGGCCGGCGGTTATAATGGCCAGCCCTGAAGTCTCAATAGGTGGCAGCGAATCTATAGTAAAAATACGACGTTCAAGTATCTCCTCACCGGTTGGCTCACCTATGGGTCTATCAGTAGTAGCTACAAAATGAGGGATGTACGAAATAAGGGGATACGTCCCACCGTGGTGGTCATTAATAACTGGCTCTTTTGCGATTACCTTACGGAATCCGAATGGCCGGTATGTGGTAGGGTAAAATCCTCCCTCTTCCAGGGCTTCACGGACCATTGCCTGTTCGAGTGTTTCTCCGGGCTCCATATGGCCACCCAACATTTCCCATCCCCGATGATTTCGAGTTAAAACGATGCTTTCGGGATTAGTGCCGCTTATTGCCAGGCAATATACGGCGCTGCATAGGCTACTATCGGGGACCTCATCACTGAGATGAAACTCCCAGGACACGTTGTCGTCCCACTGTCCTTCGTGGACTTTGATGGAAGTACTGTTAAATCGATTCATCCAAAAAGCATAGCATGAACACCCTTTTAAAAGGGCAAGAGGTGCTGGCGGCTGCCAGTACCGTATTCAAATAATTCATATCCAAGGGGGACATATGACTAAGAAATTGAGCCTTTCCAGCAATGCCAAGCTCCGTGCTGGCGTTATAGGCCTGGGCCGCCAATCAATCAATGACCACATACCCGCACTGTTGCGGCGTAAGGATGTTGAGCTGGTTGCCGTGTCTGATGTAAATGTAAATGCCCACAAGTTTTTCCTGGATACGTACCCGGAGCTCAAAGGGAAGACCAAGACATTCCAGGACTTCCAGGACGTCGTCAAAGAGGGCGTGGACTTTGTTATCGTGGCTATACCACATGACCAGTACTTCGAAGTGAGCAAGACGCTTTGCAGTAACAAGATTCCTTTCATGAAGGAAAAGCCGTTCGCACGGACACTCGATGAGACCATCGCTATGGCAAGTATCGACGATATCGCTGCCTACTGCTTTATTTGTACGCAGCGCCGTTTCCACCCGCTGTACCAAAAAGCCTTTTCATCGCTCGATGAGCTGGGCAAGCTGGCCTCGTTCAATGCGACCTACACCCTGAACCTGCCGCAATCAGTCAGTGGCTGGAGAAAATTCTCGGATACCTCAGGCGGTGGGGTAATCATCGACATGGGCTACCACATTATCGACCAGCTGGTCTGGTGGTTTGGGTACCCCGACGACATTTACGCCAAGATTTCCAATCTTTCAACCGAAGAGGACTACTACGATACCGAGGACTCGGCCACTATCGTCTTTTCGTATTACGAGACCGGTCTGCAGGGATCGATTGTACTTTCGCGTTGTACCGGCGCTAAGGTCGAAGGCTATCAGGTAGCTGGCTCGGAATGCTTTATGGAAGGTGGTAAGGCCAAGCTCGTGGTGAAAGAGCGTGCTTCAGGCGACGTATTGTTCGAGGAAGAAGATAACTTCTCGCAGCAAATGATGGACAACCAGCTGGAATACTTTATCGATACCTTCACACATGGTAGGAATTTTGAGAAAAACCATCTCGATAATCTGCTGAACATGAAGTTTATTGAACGCTGCTACCGCAATAAGCTCTCCAAAGACCAGACACTCTTCATTAACTCCTTTAAGCACAAGAAAATTGCCGCGTAGCTACGCGGCAGGAGATGCGTCACATGGAATTTACAAAAGAACAACAGCTTATCCAAACGGGTGAAGAGCTTAGGAAGGAATACAAGGAGGTCATTGTCGACTTTATCATTTTTGATGAAAGCACCGACAGCATCCTTGTGCAAAAGCGTGCACCGACGCGACACATGTTTCCTGACGCCTGGGAATTTCCCGGCGGTCATCTTGAACCGAACGAAAACCTTGGCAGCTGCCTGAAACGCCTGGTGTATGAAGAGGCAGAGATGCACCTGACCGATATTGTCGATATCATCCATATCTTCACTTGGGATTCCGACAAAGATGTCGTGAACCTGCAGTGTTTGGTGCGTGCCGATGGCACCTTCAATCCCAACCCTGACAAGATTACTGAACACCGCTTTATCGGTGAGACAGAGTCTGGTCTGCTGATTGAGAAAGATCAGGATTCACCCATTTACAGGGGTGCCTTCTACGCATTCGAATACATCAAGCAGCTCAAGACCGGCAGTGTCGAGGGCTTTGAATCGGTACTGTTTTTTGACCAGCTGGTTACTTCATTCTTTACGTTTTTGCGTATCGAAGAAGCTGCGCCCCGGGTGGTCTTGGGTCGGGAGCAAGACAAGAAGTTTACACTCGATAAGAACGCTGGCATGCTATCTATCGCGCCGAGCTTTTTGCGCCACTACGACAAGTTCGGCTGTGCTTCGATCATCATGCACCTGATATTCCATAACTACCGGCAGAACATTCTGGCCTATGATGACGTAAAAGCTATTCGCTCGCTCATGGGCAAGAACATTATGTTCTATGTGGATATTGTGGCTGATGCCTATACCTTCCTGTTCCTGGAACGGTTTTATGGGTTTACCCAGCAGGAATATCTGTCGCTGTGCCATCGCTTACTGAAAGAGTATCAGGCGGAAACCGCCGATGCCTCCAAGCTGACACGGCTACTGGGAACGGCGCTTACTATTCAGCATCGCCAGGGGCAGGGCTTTGATGTGTACGTGCCGGTTCTGGATGAGCAGAACAGCCGCCTGCACGCGATACGCTTTGATAAGCGGCTGGCGTACCAGTCCACTGACCTGGATAAGGCACTTAAGCGCAAGCTGCTGGATATTGCCAGCAAGCCTGATGTGTCCGAAAAAGACTTCATGCAGGCGATAGAAAAAATAGTTACCTTAGTAAAGGCGGGTGAATAACATGGTCCAAAAACACTTCTGTACGACGACATACATCTTTAACGAAGAGGGCGACAAGGCACTGCTGATTCGCCACAAGAAGTTACCGTTCTATCTTCCTCCGGGCGGGCATATCGACGAAAACGAGGACTACCTGGAGTCATCACAGCGGGAAGTATACGAGGAGTTGGGCCTGCCCAAGGAGACTTTAAGCTACCCAGCCTACTTACAGCAAAAAGACGGTGTGTGCCTGCAACCGTGGGCAATCCAGAAGTACACGATCATTCCTGACGAGCATTTCCACTACGACCTGGTGTTTGGCGCTATTGTCAGCGAACAGGCCGAGATCAAACCGGGTGAAGGCGAAAGTCAGGATGTGCAGTGGTTTGCTGTCGATACGATTGACGACCTGGAGACGACCGAGGAATGTAAGAGCAATATCAAGCGTATGTCGCAGGCAATCCGGGCTGACCGCGAACGGGCGGCAGTGCAACAAGACCTGTACTTGTGGCCACGCTACGATCAAAGCCTGAAGGATGACCTGGCGACGTTTGTCGAAGGCCGCGACTTTGGCACCTGGAACCTCGGCGACTTGTACGAGGGTGTGCCTTGTAGCTTTGCCAAGAAGATGGGCGTAGACTACGGTATCTTTACCTCGACAGGAACCGCTGGTCTGCACGCTATCCTGATGGCTCTCGGCCTCAAACCCGGTGATGAAGTCATTGTGCCCAGCATGACATTCGTGCGCGCCGTGACACCACTGAACCACCTGAGTTTACAGCCTGTCATTGCCGATATTGACCCCAAGACCGGTAACATTGACCCGGCAGCTATTGAGGCGACCATTACACCTAAAACCAAGGCTGTCATCGTGGTGCACATGTGGGGCGTGCCGGCCGATGCCGAGCGTATTTCCCAGATCTGCAAAGAGCGCAATATCTTGATGATCGAAGACTTTTCGCACGCCCACTTCTCGAAGCACAACGACCGCTTTGTCGGCAGCTTCGGTGATGCGTCCTTTGCCTCGTTACAGCGTAAGAAGAACGTATCGGTCGGTGAAGGCGGCATTGTGGTTACCAAGGATGAAGCGGTATACAAGCGCTTGCAGCAAGTCACTTCGCCCGGCTCATTCATGGACCAGTCGGATTACGCGGCTATCGACTTTTCGGGCTATGGCCTGAACATGCGCATCAACCCCTTCGGTGCGCTGAC
>DASPHS010000074.1:0-28594 GCA_035629475.1 Saccharimonadales bacterium (SeqCode) | reverse complement strand
ACGCCAGTCGAGGACACCGCAGCCGCTGCTGTAAGCAACTTTGGCATGGGCCCTGCTGTATCATCAGCACCATTGCCGACTGCCAGCCCAGCCACACCAGCAGCCCCACTGGGAGTCAGTGGTGGCGTAGATGTTGGTGCTAACCCCGATGAGCTACTCGATATCAAGCAGCAAGTTCTGCAGCAGCTATCACCACTCGTAGATCACCTCGAACAAAGTGCCAGTGACCGCTTCCGTACTACCATGATGATGATCCAAGCCTCAGACAACGCCGCTCTTATTAAGACGGCATATGACGCTGCCCTACAAATCACCGATGATAAAGAGCGTGCCCAAGCGCTCCTGGACCTCGTCAACGAGATCAACTACTTCACGCAAAAGAGCAAAGGCGCTGCTGCCTAATTGGAGTGAAACACCTCCGCTTCGTCAATACCCTGTTACTTGTAGCCATTATCCTCGTTAATGGCTACATTCTTTTGATACCGCTGTTCCCTGCCCTCACCTACTGGTGGGATAGCCGCAATAATGCAGTAGCAGTGCTGGAACAAAAAATCGTCAAGCCTACCACAACTAAGACGGTGAACAATCAGCCCGATGGGCTCGTGATTCCCAGTATGCTATTGGACGAACCTATATATACTGGCAGTAGTGCAAAAACCCTGCGCAAAGGACTCTGGGTCAGGCCTACCGGCAGCACACCCGACCAAGGCGGCAATACCGTTATAGCGGGACACCGTTTTACGTATGCCGACCCTCGTGGCAGTTTGTACCATCTCGACAAGGTACGGGTAGGTGACCCGATTGGTTTATACTGGCAGGGTAAAAAATATGCCTACACCGTGCGGGAGGTTAAGGTAGTGAAAGCGACCGATATCAGTATTGAAGCTCCCACTAAAGATAATCGGCTGACAATATATACGTGCACACCATTATGGCTGCCTAAAGACCGGCTGGCAATTATTGCCGAGGAGGCATCATGAGCGAGAAAGTACGATTCTGGATACTCATTGCCCTTTTATTAGCCAGCATCGCACTGCTTGTCATAAGCAATCGCATTAACGGCCAAGTGCTTGTAGGGTAAGCTACAGCCTATAGTTCAGTAGGCTTGGTGCTTTGTGGGGTAGCGGATTCCGTGGCAGTGGTCAATTTGGGCCGGCGCCATACACGTACAATCAGGGCCACAAACACAAGCAGACATGCCAGTGTAACAATACCGACGATAGCGATACCGGTATCAGCTAAGCCGCCAGAACCATTATTACTGTTGCCGCCGCTAGTACCCACTGTACAAATACCCTGTTGTTCCTGCTGGGTCGTACATGAATATGAGCCCGTACCGTAGTTACCCTCACCGTAGGCCTGTGCGAAATAAAGTGAAGTTTTCATCGTGCTTATGATATCATATGATAGATCAATAGCGATAATGTTTGTGTGAGGGTACTATGCTATTTAGCCAATTTGGGATCTTGGGCATCGGGACAACCGAACTACTGGTTGTGCTGCTTATCGTGCTGCTGTTGTTCGGGAGCCGTAAACTGCCAGAACTGGCGCGTAGTGCAGGTACATCAGTGCGTGAGCTCCGTAAGGGTTTGAGTGAAGGTGGCAATGCTAAAGACCAAAAACAAGCCAAAAAAGACAGCCAAGAATCGGCATCTTAAGGCACACGATGGGGCGCAAAAAGTCCCCTTTATAGAGCACATTTACGAACTTCGTAAGCGCTTGTTCTATATCGTATTGGCCGTAGCCGCAGGTGGCGGCCTTGCTTATAGTATCCAGGCGAGCATCTTGGACGTCTTGCTAAAACCTGCCGGTAATCAGGAATTCATATACACCTCACCTGGCGGCGGATTCAGCTTCCTGTTCAATCTCTGCCTGTACTCAGGTATCTTATTTGCCATACCTGTCATGGTCTGGCAATTACTGCGTTATCTACAGCCGCTTATGAACAAAGGCGCGATGCGCTTTGTGGCCTGGGGTAGCATAGTGTCGGGCCTGCTGGCCGTCGTGGGCATCGTATTTGGCTACTACATCGGATTGCCAGCCGCGATGCACTTCCTGCTACACCAATTTGCCGGCAATACCCAAATCGAAGCGCTCATAGCCATACAGTCCTACCTGTCATTCGTGATGATGTACCTGCTCGGTACTGCGTTGTTATTCCAAGTGCCACTGGTCATGGCACTCATTAACCGTATCAAACCACTGAAGCCCAAGGGACTTATGAAGTTTCAACGCTACTTCATTGTTATCGCATTTGTATTGGGCGCCGTCATCAGCCCCTCCCCCAACATTCAGGATCAGGCCATGCTGAGCGTACCAATGATACTGATGTATCAACTGGGTATTGGCATCGTATGGATCATGAACCGAAAGCTGCGAAAAGCTGAGAAGGTCCAAGCCCTCCTAAAGAAAGATGAAGCAGCACGCGCTGCCCGCCGTGCACAGTTCCAAAAAGCCCAAGAAGACTGGGTGACGACCGTCAGCACCAACACCGGTGCCGTTGCTCGCTCGGCCCCTACCCGACGCACCTGGCAAGAACCCCAGACAACCGTCAAAAGCGTTCCTGTCAGCGCGCCCATGGTCAGGCCGCAAACCTTTTCACAGCCCGCTGAGCGCCGATCGTACACCACAATATCGGTCCAAACGGATTAAGCGCTTGACAGGGCTAGGTAGCGTATTTTACAATCCGCTTAAGGCTTAAAAAATAAAAAGAGACTACAAATATGAATAAACTAAACGACCTTATGCAACGGGAAATGACCCGCAAAGAATTTTTGGCCACTATGGGCTTTGGTGTCGCCACCATTTTTGGCTTCTCATCCCTCATTGGCTTGCTAACCGGCAAAAGCGTCAACAACCCCTTCCAGCAAGCAAACTCCATGGGCTACGGCTCCGGCGCCTACGGCGGACGCAAACGCCAGTAACACCCCTTCCCGACCCCATAAAAATACCCGGACATAACGTCCGGGTATTTTTATATGAATATCAGGGGCACGGGGTTGCACGCTTGGATGCAGTGCAAAGCGAGAGGAGTAACGCAGTGAGCCGTACTTTACGTACGGTGAGCGAGTAACGCATCTCTCAATGCAGCAATGCGCCAAGTGTGCAGGCCCAATTACATGCCCATCATGCCGCCCATACCGGCGGTAGGGTCGGACGACTTCTCTTTCTCAGGGACTTCAACGACCAAGGCACCCATTGTCATGGAAGTACCAGCAATAGATACGGCGTTCTGCAGTGCTTCTTTGGTAACGCGTGCGGGGTCAACGACACCAGCAGCCTTCATGTCCACCAGCTTAGTAGGCTCATTGACGTTAACACCCTGCCCGGCCTTGCCAGCCTTGACTTGTGGCAGCCACTCGTCGGCGTTGATACCGGCGTTGGTCAATAGTATACGGAATGGCTGTTCGAGAGCGTTCTTCAGAAGCATCTTACCGGCAGCAATGGCTGCATCGTCGTCGTTGCTGGCAGTAATCGTAGCCGACAGGTTAACGAGCGTTACGCCACCACCAGGTACGATACCCTCGGCCAGTGCAGCCTTAACGGCAGCCACGGCGTCGTCCACGCGGAACTTCTTTTCTTCAATTTCGGTTTCGGTGGCACCACCGACCTTGATGACGGCAACCTTACCGCTCAATGCCGCACGGCGCTTCTCAAGCTGTTCGCGGTCGTACTCGCTGCTCGCAGCGTCAATCTGTGCGCTAATCTGCTTGATGCGGGCAGTAACAGCAGTAGCCTGGCCAGCACCTTCGATAATAGAGGTGTTGTCCTTGTCGACGATAATCTTACGGGCACTACCGACCATTGACAGGTCTGCTTCGTCAAAACCAGTACCCTGCTCGTCGGAAATGACTGTTGCACCGGTCAGAATGGCAATGTCTTCCAAGATGTCCTTACGGCGGTCGCCAAAGGATGGCGCCTTAACGGCAACCGTGTTAAATACACCCTTCAAGCGGTTCAGGATAAGTGTCGTCAGTGCTTCACCTTCAACATCCTCAGCAATCAATACCAAGTCTTTCTTGCCAGCCTGAGCCAGCTTTTCGAGTAATGGCAGGAATTCCTGTACCGAGCTAATCTTCTTGTCAGTTATCACAACCGCAGGCTTGTCGTAGACAGCTTCCATGCGGGCGGTGTCAGTCACCATGTAGGCGCTCACGAAGCCACGATCAAAGGTAAAGCCTTCGACAACTTCGCTTTCCAGCGCCAAGCCCTGCCCTTCTTCGACGGTAACCACACCATCGCGGCCGACCTTGTCCATAACGTCAGCAATGAGCTGACCGATGGTTGCGTCACCCGCAGAAATGGTAGCCACTTCAGCGATGCGCTTCTTGTTAGCAGCGATGTCCTCACGCATACCATCCAGCTTGGTCAGTACGTCGTGTGCGGCAGCTTCCAGACCCTTACGCAGGAGCATAGGGTTGTGGCCGGCAGCAATCAATTTGTTGGCTTCGTTAAGGATGTTGTAGGTCAGAACGGTTACTGTAGTCGTACCGTCACCTGCAACGTCATTCATTTTGCTTGCGGCTTGCTTAATAAGCTCAGCACCGACTTTGTAACCCAGGGTTTCGTCGTCAACATCAGCAATATCAACGCCCTTAGCGACGGTTACACCATCGTGGGTTACGGTTGGAGCGCCAAAGCTCTTGCTGATCACGACGTTACGGCCCTTAGGTCCCATAGTAGTCTTTACTGCGTCATACAGAATTTTAGCCCCGGCCAGTACGCGGCGGCGAGCGTCATCGTCATAAAATACTTTCTTTGCCATCGAGTATTCCCCCTTAGTCCTTTACTACAGCCAGGATGCTGTCTTCTTTGATAATGAGGTAGGTCTTACCGTCTACCTTGATGTCAGAAGTGCTGTAGCTGTAGATAATACGGTCACCAGCTTTCACTTCCATAGGTACACGTTCGTTGTCGTCACCTACCCGACCTGGGCCAGCAGCCACCACGACTGCCACTTTTGGCTTCTCGGTAGCGCCACCAGGCACAAACAGGCCTCCGGCGGTTTTATTTTGCACTTCTTCGGCTTGTGCGACTACATAGTCAGCGAGCGGTTGGATGTTGCTCATATCCTGTATCCTCCTTATGTATGTCTTTGAAAAAGATGAGAATATTAGCACTGCAAACTTGTGAGTGCCAACCCATCAGCACTCACTATAATAGAGTGCTAATTTGCCTGTCAAGCACCGTAGTGGTGGATAGGGTATTGCGGTCGATTGGCAATGGCAATGATGTCCTTGGTAGTCAGAATCGCCTCTGAAGGAATAGCTTCAGCCACGTTGTCATGATAGATTTCGGCAAAGCTGTCAGGAACAAGGTCCGTGTAGTCACCATCGAGCGTTCGGAGGGCAGTATCAAGCTCTTCTTCGATTAATCGGCGTGCGCGAAACGGATCGACAACACCTGGCTGCACTTCAAATTCACTGGCAGCCTCCAAGTCCGGATAGCGATAGCCGATATTATCGGTACCGATATTTTTGGGCTGTGGGTCACCGTGAATAAAGCCACTTGCGTGTGCATCCGCCAAAGCTAACGCGGTGTGGCTTAAAGCCGCTCTGACCCTGAGTTCTGAAATGGGCTTCTCGCTTTCATCCCACAATAGGTTATCAAGCGTGACAACCTGGTGCTCGTAGCGAGTAATCAGGGATACCTGTCCGCCCTCTGGACTCCGGTAGAAACCGAGAGGCGTAAAAGACCGGCCGCGGCCATCGGGTCGGAGACGAGCTAAACCGTTCATAACTGACATTGCACCAAACTCGCGGGCTGCAGCATACGGGGACACTGGCTTTACGGCCACCAGTTCAGCCCGTTCCTTCTGTGAAGGCGAGTTAGTAACCATTTGGCCAAACTGAACCCCGGTGCGACTCTCGCGGCGTCCGTTACCCAACTGAGGAATGAAATTAATATGAGCGGTGGCACCTTCCGGATCGACAGCAGCAAATTGCTCAGCGACAAGCCATGCTGCGCCACTTGGCATCCGCCCTAACCGACGCACCAGATCTTTCGAGACAAAGTTGTTGCCAGGAGTCGGGTGCTTAATTTTTTGGGGTGTGAGCATGCGCACCGGAACATCTGGCCCGCGATCACCACCCCATTCGACACTGTACTTCGGCATGATTACTTTTATTATACCATAAGTACTTTATATAGTCAATAATGATAGACTGTATGTATGGACACTACTCTCATTGGCGTACCCCTCGATTTAGGTGCTGAGAACTTGGGTGTCGGCATGGGGGCCGACACATTCCGCTATCAACATATAATCAGCAAGCTGCAGGACGCTGGGCTGGATGTTACTGATAAGGGTAATGTTGCCGTAAAAGATCGCTCCGATGTGCCGATGGGCGACCCCAAACTCCGCCGGCTGGATGAAATCGTGCGTGTCGGCGAAGCCACAGCCAAGCTAACCGAAGCGGCAGTCAACGCCGGCTCAAAGGCCATTGTGCTGGGTGGCGACCACTCTATCTGCCTGGGCGCCGTAGCCGGTGCCTCAGCGGCAGTAGGTGGTAAGATCGGCCTGATTTACTTTGACGCCCACGGTGATATGAACACCCACGAGACCACTATGACCGGTAACATTCACGGCATGCACTTGGCCTCCCTGATGGGCTTTGGCGCCCCTGCCCTGGCCCAGGTGCATGGTCCTCAGGTAAAAGTACCCAAGGAAAACCTGTTGCACATAGGCGGCTGTGACTTCGACCAGGCTGAGCTGGACCTCGTAGCCCGTGAACATCTGCAGACCTTCAGCATGATGGACCTGATGATGTACGGCCTGGCACCGCTCCTGCCTATGATTAACGACCTGGCCAGCCGCGTCGACAACATCTGGATAAGCCTGGACTTAGACGCCATTGACGCCCTGTATGCGCCAGGCGCGGGCATGCCCAACCAGAAAGGCCTGACCTATCGGGAGATCGCTGCCATAGCCAGCTACATCGGCAAACGGTGTACAGTCATTGGTGTAGACATCGTGGAGTACAATCCTCTCCAAGATGTAAACAGCAAAACTGCCGAACTGGCTATAGAACTTATCGCTACATTTTTTGGCAAAGAATACAGCTGGTACACGCATTACCTCGCCAAAAACCAGCTGCATTAAGACTGGTCAGGACGACGGTGTCTGCCCACGTGTTCCAATGGTGCTGACTGTTCAAATTGGACTGCAACACCTGTCTCAGCATGCAACGCTGCATGATCAGTAACCTCGGCGCCGGCAACGAAGGCGCCCAGACTAAGCGCAGCATCCACGCGCTTACGTTCCGCAGCCCCTGCACGCATCTCGGCAAGCTCCTGAGGCGTTGATTGACCCTCCATAAAACCATCATTGTCGTACTGCGCGTCAACGGCTAGCTCTAATGGCGTCCAGGCTTCCGTGCGGCGTTGGGTGTTTCGCGGTAAGCTCATACCTAGCCTCGAACCTGGTCATTAAGGACGGCTGCGGGCGCATTAACCGGCGGATATTCTTTCCTGTTACCGGCGGCCCAGTCGGGCACGGTCGCAGGGCGATCTGCTGGGTCACGCTTAATACCGACTTCTGCGGGCGTGAGTGGCACGACACCTTGCATAACATACGCCAGCTCGCCGCGCTGTAAGTGGCCTGGTGCTGCTGAAGCAGGTGCGGCCTTAGCGTTCGCTGGCGGCTCAGCAGTAAGCTTTTCGATGAGCTGTAGGGCATCGTGCTTCGGATGGTTCTTGCTGCCGCCTGCTAGTGATAACCGGCCTAGCTGCAAGACCCTTCGCGGAAAAGACGTTCGCTTGGCTTCGCTGAGTGGCGCTAATGGCTCACCCAGGTCGGCAGTCATATCGTGCATACTTGCTGCTTCGGCAGCCGCTGCGGCACGCTGGCGGTCCTCTTTCCCGGGAATGACGGGAACTCCCCGTCGGGATGCGGCGGATGTCTGAATGTCAGGATTGGTGAGCAGTGCGTTTGGTGAGGGCATTTTATGCTTTTTGTTTTTAGTTTTACCTAAATACATTTAAGCATAAAAGCGATGATAAGTCAATAACTACACAATGTTAACGCTTGTTACGCAAGGCAGTGCGTACTTCTTCGGCCTCATTCCATGCAATAGTCTCGGTGGCCCGTTCAATAGTTTTTTCATGCCCTTTGCCCAAGAAGAGCACTGTGTCGCCTTTTTGGGCCCGACCCAGCGCAAAGGCTATCGCCTCGCGACGGTCAGGGATAATAAAGGCGTCGGCATCGATGGTCTTACCTGCACGCGTCACACCCTCGGCAATATTAGTAAAAATAGTATTGGGGTCTTCCTGGCGGTTATCCTCTTCAGTGATAATAACTTCGTCGGCATACTTCCCCGCCAGTTCGCCCTGGAGCGCGCGCTTTGGCACGTCACCGCCGCCCAAGCTACCGAACAGCGTGATCAGCTTGCCCTTGACGACAGGACGCAGGTCACTGAACAATTTTTCGAAACTATCAGGAGAGTGGGCGTAATCCACAATGATGTCAAAGTCCTGCCCTTCCTGAATACGGGTCATACGGCCCTCCACGCTTTCCAAGGCAGCAATACCCTGCTCTACCTGAGCTTCAGTAAGCCCCAGCGCGTGACCAACACTCACGGCAGCCAATGAGTTGTATACGTTAAAGCTGCCTGGCAACTTACAGGCAATATTGTAGGTCTTGCCTTCAATGGTAGTCTGATATTGCACGCCGCTAGCGCCAAGCTGAATATTAGTAGCCCTGATATCCCCTTGCTCCACACCGTAGGTCAAGGGGTGAGCAGTAGCAGATGCAAATGAAACACCGTTTGGATCATCGGCGTTCGCGATACCAATACGCAGGCCCTGCTTATTTTTGTTGGTCTGGGTAAACATCATTTTCTTGGCGGCCACATATCGTTCAAAGGTGCCGTGGTATGCCAAGTGCTCGTGCGTAATATTCGTCATCACCGCCACGGAATAAGGGATACCCCACACGCGGTGCTGTGCCAGCGCATGGCTGGTCGTCTCTAGCACAAGCCACTCAATACCTGCGGCACGCAGTTCCTTGATGCGCTTCAGCAACACTGGCACGGATGATGTCGTCATATGTGTCATTTGCGGCTTAATATCCATGCCCGCCCCGTAGGCAACAGTTGTCATCATGCCTACCTTATAGCCGGCTTCATGTAGCATACGGTGTATCAGGAAAGCCGTGGTGGTCTTACCGTTCGTACCCGTCACACCAATAACCTTCAAGCCCTTAGCGGGAAAGCCATTGATGGTGTTGAGGAGCACTGCCTCGCCAAGGTGACCGTATGGTTCGATGGATTTAAATGCGTTTGTAGGTATAAATGTCTTAACAATGCGGCGAAAATTCATAGCTATAGTATACGCCCCCGCCCCTCTTTTCTGGAACAGATATACGATATACAATACATGTAATGAGAGTTCTGGGCATTGAGTCAAGCTGTGACGAAACTGCTGCTGCCGTCGTGCAAGATGGCCGGCGGCTGTTAAGCAACGTCGTCGCCAGCAGTGTTGACCTCCACGCACAGTATGGGGGTGTTATTCCTGAGATTGCAGCCCGCAGCCACATTGAGGCTATCATGCCGGTTATCAGGCAGGCGCTCGATGATGCACAGTGTACCTGGGATGATATCGACGCAATTGCCGTTACTTACGGTGCAGGCCTGCTGGGCAGTCTCCTGATAGGCGTACTGGCGGCACGGACGCTGGCAATCACCAAAGGCAAACCGCTGTACGCTATCAATCACGTTGAAGGCCATATTTACGCCAACTTCTTAGTGGAGACTTCCCTGCCCAACTTTACGCTGCCTGTCAGCCAGCCTGTATTCCCCATGCTTGGCATTATTGTCAGCGGTGGGCACAGTCAGCTCGTGCTTTGGCGGGACCACTTTGACTACACGCTCCTGGGGCAAACGCAAGACGATGCTATAGGCGAGGCCTTCGATAAAGTCGCTAAAATTATTGGACTCCCCTACCCTGGGGGTATTAATGTCGCACGCAAAGCGACAGAGGGCGATGCCCACCGCTACACACTCCCCAAGGCTCATATGTCCGGGAAATATGACTTTAGTTTCTCCGGTCTGAAAACAGCTGTACTACGCCAAGCACAAGAGGCAGTCGGTAAAGACTTCTCCCTGCCCTCCAAGGATCTTCCAGGACTCTTAAATGAAGTACAGAAGGCAGACATAGCCGCCAGCTTCCAGCGCATAGCCTGTGAGACTATCGTTGACAAGGCAATGACTGCATTTCATGAATTCCAGCCGGCCAGTGTCGTTATTGGTGGTGGCGTAGCCGCAAGCGCCGAATTACGCCGCCAGCTTGCCGAACGGCTGCCGATACCTATTCAGTACACCGACATCAAGCTCTGTGGCGATAATGGCGCGATGATAGCCACATTAGGTTGCTACAAGGCCATGCTCCATACCCAAACAGCAGACCCTTATACGCTTGAAATCTCCCCTAACCTTTCCATGTAGAAAGGTTTTGTTGACATTGCAGGTAACTGCGCTTATGCTTACCAGGTCAAAAACAAAAAGTGTCAGTCAAATAACACTTGACCGGAGTGTGGAATCAGAACAAAAGGTGAACTTAGTGGGCAGCCGCATTTGTGGTTTCATGTGAAACTTTATTTGCTGTTGGGCGCTCTGTTTCACGTGAACTAATAACAGGGGTGACACCTCTGCTGTATAGGTGTATCATTAATACATCACAATATAAGAGAGATAGGGACGACTATTATGAAGTTACCATCAGTGTATGAGCCTTCGGCATACGAAGACGACATCTACGCCCTTTGGGAGAAATCCCAAGCCTTCCAGCCACGTAAAGCAGGGAAGAGCTACACCGTCGTCGTCCCGCCACCGAACGCTAATGGCAATGCCCATCTAGGCACTGCGATTACACTTGGGCTCGAAGATATTGCCGTGCGTTATCACCGGCTGAAAGGGGAAAACGCACTCTTTATACCGGGCGCAGACCATGCCGGTTTTGAAACGCAGGTTGTGTACGAAAAGCAACTAGCAAAAGAAGGCAAGAGCCGTTTCGACTTTACCCGAGAGGAGTTGTACCGGCAAATATGGGATTTTGTAGCTCAAAATCGCGAAAACTTTGAAACACAATTCAGGAAGCTGGGTGCAAGCCTCGACTGGTCCCGATACACCTTTACTCTTGACCAACAAGTGGTCTCACTGGCGTATGCCACGTTTAAAAAACTGTGGGATGATGGACTTGTGTACAGGGGTGAACGGCTCGTAAACTACTGCACATTTCATGGTACGGCATTTGCAGATATCGAAGTAGCGCACAAGGAAGAGAAGGCTAAGCTGTGGTACCTCCGCTACCCATTAACTGACGGTAGTGGGGAAGTCGTAGTCGCCACCACTCGCCCAGAAACCATGTTTGGTGATACCGCAGTTGCCGTCCATCCAGATGACGTACGCTATAAAGCCTTTATAGGCAAAACGGTCAGACTCCCGCTTACTAAGCGTGACATCCCGATCATTGCTGACGATTTTGTCGAGCAAGGATTCGGAACCGGAGCAGTTAAGATTACGCCAGCCCACGACCAGAATGACTATGATGCTGGTAAGCGTCATGACCTGCCAATGATTACCGTCATTAACAACGAGGGCAAGCTCAACAATGAAGCACCCGAGGCATATCGTGGCCTGTCCGTGAAAGAGGCCAGGGAACAGGTTGCTGCCGAATTACGCACCGCCGGCGTCCTAGAGAAGACCGAAGATCTGGTACACAATGTGGGCCACTGCTATAAATGTGGGACCGTTATCGAACCGCTCCTGCGCGAACAATGGTTTATTGACATGCAGCCGCTAGCACAGCGTGCAATCAAGGCACTCAAAGCTGACGAGATTACATTCTACCCAGAAAGTAAAAAACACCAGCTTATGAACTACCTGGAGAATTTGCGCGACTGGAACATCAGCCGTCAAATCGCTTGGGGTATCCCCATTCCAGCCTTTCAGAACGTCGACGACCCTGACGATTGGATATACAGCGAGGAAGTGGAAAAAGAGATCATCCAAGTCGACGGCAAGACGTATCATCGGGATCCTGACGTATTTGATACCTGGTTCTCTAGCAGCTCATGGCCCTACGCCACGCTGGACTACCCAGACTATGATGATTTCAAGCAGCACTATCCGCTCAGTCTCATGGAGACCGGTGGTGAAATTCTCTATCCTTGGGTGAGCCGCATGCTTATGCTCGGCTTATACGTAACGGGCGACGTTCCCTTTAAGGCCGTGTACATTCATGGGTACGTACTTGCCGAAGACGGCGCTAAGATGAGTAAGTCCCTGGGGAATGTCATCAATCCAATCGATGTCATTGAAAAGTATGGCTCCGACGCGATGCGGATGGGCATAATCGCCGGCCGGGCACCCGCTGTCAACCGTGGGTATGATCCGCGTAAAGTAGAAGACGCACGCAATTTCTGCAATAAGCTTTGGAACATTGCCCGATACATCGAAGGCAAGGTGGGGAACCGGCAAGCACTTGGCAAGGCCGAACCCCACAGCGACGCTGATCATTGGCTGTTGAGTAAACTACAACATACTGTCGATGGCGTTGCGGACGACCTGGACGCTTATCGTTTTGCTGAAGCATACGACCGTATATACCACTTCGTATGGGATGATTTCGCCGACTGGTATATTGAAGCCTCTAAGGCTCAGGAGAACTTGCCGCTACTTGCTCATGCCCTAGAAACTATCCTTAAGATAACGCATCCGTTTGCACCGTTCCTTACTGAAACCATTTGGCAGACACTAAGCTGGGAAGAAGACACTATCCTGGCGACGGCCGAATGGCCAGAAGAGCAGGGCGGTGACGCTCGTCGGAGCCAGGCATTTGAGCAGGTCAGGACGCTCACCGTTGAGGTACGAGGCATTTACAAAAACCTTAGCCTGCGTGAGGCCGCCCTCGAGTATGTGGAGCACGATGCCATCACCAATAACAAAGAAACCCTGCAGCGCTTGGCCAAGCTGAGCGAGATCCGTAGCGTCACTGCGTCTACTGGCCTGAAGCTGACGCTGACGCAGCTGGATGCTTGGTTGGCGATTCCTACTGAGACCGCACAACAGTACGCTGATAAACTTGCAGAAAAGGTGGCAGCTGAGCGTGAAGCCGTTGCTCGCCTCGAAGCTCGCCTAGCCAATAAAGGTTATGTGGCGAATGCTCCAGCTGCAGTTGTAGAGCAGACCAAGCAGCACCTTGCCGAAGCACAAGCTCGCTTGGAAGCAATGACCGCCGAGCAGGCACGTTACAGCGCTTAACGGCTACCTGTGTACTATATAAAATACCCCCTCGCTATGAGGGGGGTATTTTATTGCATATTATGCCGCACGTTAATGGTGGTGCAGGTCGGTCAGGAGCCTGATGACCAGGAACATAAAAGCCACACCACTTACCGTCAATAGGATGGTCAGTTTGTCGGACTTTTCGTCGTGCGCCTGCGGTAATATATCGCTCGCTCCAATATAGAGCAGAAAACCAGCATAGAAGCCCAGGTAATACACCAGCCAGGAGTCGGGCACCGTGAAGAGCAGGGTAGACAGGGCACCAATAATCGGCAGGACCGCGTTGAGCAGCACCATATACAACGCACGTTTTACGGTGTTTTTATGAGCTAGCATCAGGCTCGCCGCGTTCAGGCCATCGGCAAACTTATGCGCCACCAGAGCAATAGCAACTACTACACCGACGCGCGTATCCACCTGAAAGGCTAAGCCCAGTCCGACGCCATCCAGCAGGCTATGACCACCAAGAGCTAGCGATGAGAGCACTCCTACCTGCGGATGGCGATGTGCACCATACTGGCCTTCGTGCTCATGGTGCAGCAGGAGCAGCTTTTCGGCAATGTGGAAGCCCAAAAAGCCGATGACAAGCGCCACCATCGGACCAGTCGCATCCAACCCGTTGTGTTCAATGCCCTCGAACATTTCCGGCAGGATATCAAAGGCAATAACTCCCAGGATAATACCGGCGGTCAGTCCTAATATATGGCGCAGATGCCTATGGTAGCGGACGGCGAAGTAGCCACCCACCAGGGTTGATAGGAACATAAAAATAGTGGCAAGAATAGCTAACATACTGCCTACAATAGCCACTCAGCGATCTATTTGCAAATATGTCGCAATATATGCTACGGTTGCAACATGGCTACCCCACATGAAACATTTCAGGCAATGCTACGCGCGAGCGGCAACAGCCTTACTCGAGCACGCTTACGCGTCTTTGAGGCGCTCGTAGGGCAAGAACCTCTGAGCATGCACCAGCTTGTAGATGCCGCAGAAGGTGCTGATCGGGCAAGCGTATACCGTGCCATCGACCTATTTGAGCAATTGGGTATTGTGCAGCGGCTTAATACTGGCTGGAAGTATCGCATCGAACTGACTGACAAATTTGCCGAGCATCACCACCATTGCACCTGCACGCGGTGTGGCAAAACTGTGGCGCTCAATGAGGAAGAGCTGGAACGGCTCGTTGCAACCCTGGCAGCCCGTCACGGCTTCACGCCCACTGCCCATCAGATAGAACTACAGGGTATCTGTGCCCAGTGTCAGGCACCGCAAGCAGCCTAGGCGGCTGGCTCGAGCGCATCAGCGATACGGCTGATTGATTCCTCAGGACGGTAATCGTCAAACCACAGTACGTGCCAGTCGTGTTTTTCCGCAGCCATCAAATTAGCCCGTGCATCATCGACAAGCAGTATCTCACTGGGCGGCACGCCAGCTTTCTGGGTGGCAATTTCATATATACGCCGTTCAGGCTTGATAGCTTTGACCTGTGATGAATCAATTATGACGTCATAGGGTATGTTTGGCAGTAGGCCGCGTTGTTTCATGACGTCCACGAAGCCAGGCATGATATTAGTGAGCAGACCTACCCGGTAGCGCTCGCTGACTTTGCGCAGCATATCCTGCATTGGGGCAATCGGCTCAATGGCATCCAGATAATATTCCAGCCAGTCTACCTCGGGAACACCTATACGCTGGGCGAAGACCTTGTTAAACTCATCCATCGACATATCGCCGCGGCAAACATCGTCATTAAAATGCCAGAAAGTCGTCTCGATGACATCGGCCGGAGCACCGCTTACCTCGGCAAGCCGGGTAAAGGCTCGGTGGTAAAAACGGACCAGGCAGCCATTAATGTCAAAAAATACAAAACTAACGCCGCTTTTAGAGCGCATAGCCTGCCGGAACTGGCGGGCAGGACTCAATCCCATGAGCTCATCCAGGCCCATACCCAGCGCTATAGCAATATTGTGAATCGTAAAGATAGAAGGGGCTTTGATGGCGCCGCGCTCTATCTTAGTGAGCGTCGAATAGCTTAAGCCAGCTTTCTGACATAGTGCTTGTTGCGTTAACCCCGACTGTAAGCGCGCCTCTTGTAAGCGACGACCCAACCCCTGCTCATCCATAGCCATATAATACCAGTCACCGGTAAAATAGCCAAGAAAACTAGCCGCAAAAGGCCATACGTACGATGGCGGAATGCTACAATATTCGTATGAGTATCCTTAAACGATGTGCCGGGGCTATAGGGGTCGCCCTGCTGCCAGTTATGCTCTTTACCTTTGGTTCACTTGTCAGCACGTACCAGGTACTGGGCAGCCCCCAACCCGTTAAACAGGCCCTTACGGAGAGCGGCTTATATGAGGCGGCAACCAGTCAGGCAATAAGCGCAGCACTACAAAATGCTGGCAGCACATCCGACAGCGCATTGGGTCGTCCAGAAGTCCAAAAGATTATCACCGATGCGCTACCCGCTGATGTCGTTCAGCAAAAAACTGAGGGGGTGGTGGATAGCACATACGATTGGATTCAGGGCGATACCGAGCGTTTGCAATTTGCGCTCAATCTCGACAGCACCAAGGCAAGCATTGCCGACGGTATGGCAACCTATGCCGATCAATACCTCAGTGCTTTGCCAACGTGCACGACCACGGACACCACAGCGCTCACCCAGCCGCTCGAAGCAACATGCCTCCCACCGAACTTTGACAAGACCCTTGCCACCCAGCAGGTGAAAGACGAGATTCTGAACAACCAGGATTTTCTGAACAATTCCACGTTGACGGCCCAAGACCTGACGAATAACCAAGGTCAGGCCCTTGATCAACAATTGCGTGCAGTGCCGGCAGTGTATGAACAAGTAAAGTGGGGTGTGTACATCACGGGCGCTCTGGCGGTCCTGTGCGCCGTGGCTGCCATATGGTGCGCCGCAAATCTGCGGAGTGGCTTAAAGCGTGCCGGTATTATTGCATTAGTCGTAGGGAGTGTCAGCGCTCTGGCCGCCTGGGGGATAGGGAAGGGGTTGCAGGTACTCATCACCAAGCTGTCGGAGCCAGCAAGTGACGCGCGGCTACAAAGCAGCCTGCTTGATGCCGTACGAATCCTGACACAAGATGTTCGCAACTGGTGGGTGGCCTATGGGCTTGTACTCGCAGGCTTGGGCATAGCAGCTCTGATAGGCATTCGGTTCATGCGGCCCAGCAGCCAGGCCCTCACGCAACAGCTTGCAGGTGAAGTGACCGCCCCCAATGGCGCAACACCGCCTTCCGTACCTATGCCAGATCCAGCCGACTCCAAAGATCCACCGATATATAGGAACGGTCCTAAAGTTCAATAAATAAAGAACCCCGCATACACGGGGTTCTTTATTTGGCGGAGAGGGAGGGATTCGAACCCTCGATAGAGTTGCCCCTATACCACATTTCGAGTGTGGCGCACTAGACCAACTATGCGACCTCTCCAGGCCCCAATATTGTACCAGATATACTGTTGTTTTTGGGAGTGGCGGGGGACTAGCAATAAATGCGCCGATATGCTAAAATTACATCTGTTATTCACCACGCGACGCACTGCGCTCCACTGGTGGATGCAACTTAACAAGACGCAGACACAGGTTACACCCGTAGCTCAGCTGGCGCGGCCATGCCGCAAAAATAAAAATGGGCGTCGTGACGCTCTATCTCCAGCCCACTGTACCTACACTTATCCTCTAACTCTGCCGTCAGTATATATTTGCACCCGTAGCTCAGCTGGATAGAGCGTCGGTTTGCGGTACCGAAGGTCGTAAGTTCGAATCTTGCCGGGTGCACCAAGTAAAAAGCCTCTCATTTTTGAGAGGCTTTTTACTTGGTAATTCGTTTATCGTATACGTATGTATGAGCAAAGGCCTTCTGACCAATGCGCAACCTAAAACGCTAGGCGTAGCCTGTTCAAAAACAAAACCCCTCATTTACGGAGGGGTTTTGTTTTAAAAACGTATGTGCCGGGCAAACTTATCAATGAAATCGTTATTACCTTCCTGGAGGGGAAGGTGGCGTGAAATAACTTCTACAATTGCTTCTTCGTCTTTGGGGTCATAGTACACGCTAATCGGAGGCATAAAGCGCTTGAGCGGTGTAAAAGCCAAGCTCGAAAAGGCGCCCTCCTCGATAACAGAGAAGAACTTGAATTCACTGTAAGGATAGAACTTGGGACCAATTGTCATACCCCTAGTATCCAAGTGATAGCTCAGTGTACGTGGTTGGCGGCCGGCGGCCACACCAAAGATAATCATCATGGCCACAATTCCGAAGACAGAAATAAAGTCCCGCGTAATGAAATAGAGGATGACGACAACGACTACCGCCGCGGCTATAAACAGGCCATACCAGCCAGCACCCTTGTGGTGGGCGACAAACTCAGATGCTGTCCAGCTGATCTCATCCGGAATCTCTGGGTGCGCCCCTGGGTGATAGCCATGCACCGAAGGAGCCTGAGCTGGCGGCCCAGGCATAGGAGCAAGAGCAGGAGCGGGGGCACTAACAGGGCCCGGCTGATTGCCCTCGGGCTTATACTGCCACTGGCCACCGCCTTGCTCGGGCTGAGCTGGCGGCACAGGAGTATTCTGACTGTCCCCATTCATATGGAGTATTGTACAACATAAGCGGTGCCAGCAACAAAAGAAAAAGGCTCGCCTCTCGGGGGGAAATGTAGTACAATAGCCTGCATTGGAGAGGTACCCAAGTGGCTGAAGGGGGCACTTTGCTAAAGTGCTAGTGGGGCGCGAGTTCCAGCGAGGGTTCGAATCCCTCTCTCTCCGCCAAGCTAAAAGACATCTGTTTCGGCAGGTGTTTTTTAGTTTATGAGGAAAGTTTCACCGCTTCCGCACGTGCTCGATGCAAGCACCTGCGCACATTTGTCGCGAACGAACCCTCGGCTACGTCTTTGCCAAGGCAAATCCGTCCACCAAGTGATCTAATCCTGCGCCCGGTCCAGCCAGAAAGAAAAGCCCCATGCTCAACGCATGGGGCTTTTCTTTCTGGCGGAAGGGGAGGGATTCGAACCCTCGGTGAGTTGCCCCACACCTGTTTTCAAGACAGGCTCCATAAACCGCTCGGTCACCCTTCCTTGTCTGTAACAGAGACGATTATAGCAGAACTGCAGCCGTTTTACTACCGTGCGCCGGCTACGGCAAACACCGCGCCGCTTACCCGGCGGGCGCCTGCGGCCTTCAACGCTCTGGCAGCACTTTCGAGCGAAGCTCCCGTTGTAAGAACGTCATCAATAAGCAGAATATGGGCGTTGGTTATGGCAGCATGATTTGTGGGCCTAAAAGCCTGTCGCATCTGCTGCAGGCGTATGGTGCGGTGCTGCCCCACCTGTCGCTGTTGACCGGTCCTGCTAAGCAGGGGCGCATAGGGGATGCTGAGCTGGATGCTCACCTGTCGTGCTATACATTGCGCCTGGTCATACCCGCGCATACGGATACGCCGGGTAGCAGTAGGGACATGCGTTACATACGAAAACCGTCCACCAGCCACTCGTTCGGCTATCATAAGTCCCAGCACCACACTCGCCGCCTGCTTACGTTCGAACTTAAGGCCATACACCAGCTCCTTTGCTAAACCCTCGTACGCCGTCAGGGCATCCACACGGTAGAGGGGTGTCGATGGCCTACAAGATACACAGGTGCGGGAACCATGGCTGGTCCGGCCACATTTATAGCAGGCCGCCACCTGAGCTGGCAGGGTGTTTTGGCAGGCAATACACAGCAATAACCCCTCTTTTTGACACGAAACGCACTCATGTGGGGCAATTATGCTAATGATTTTTTCTAAAACGCTCATTGTTGTATTTATAGTGTTGTAAATAGAGTTATTTGCAGTTGCCAGACAATTATTTCCTAAGCTATACTACAACTAACACAAAAACTTGAATACTACCGAACAAGTAAATCAGTGGAGGGTAACAACTATGGCGCGACGTAATCGCGACGATGACCTACTGATGGAAGAGGATGAACTGACCGCCGCCTTTTTGGGCGATGACGATTCAGCAGTAGCTGATGATCCCGTTGCAACTTCTCAACCAGCAGTAGCCAGTGATGAGTGGGACGAAAGCGAGGATTTACCTGGTCAACTCGCTGTCGACGTTTATGAGACCAAGGAAAAATTGGTTGTTAAGGCCCGCACCGCAGGCGTTAACAAGCACGACCTCGATGTCAGCATTGCCGACAATACACTCAGCATCCGTGGCACGCTTTCAGCAGGCAACGAGGACGACGTAGTCAACTACTTCGTACAAGAATGTTACTGGGGAGAATTCTCCCGCAGCATCGCTCTGCCCGTACCTGTGAAAGAAGAAGAAATTGAAGCCGTCCTCAAAGACGGTGTACTGACCATTAGCTTTACCAAAGTCAAACAAGACACGGTAAAGAAAATCCAAGTACTCTAAGCCTTTCCGCAAAGATTCTCTAACGCCTGTTCAACAACAGGCGTTTTTCTTTATACCCCAAGCTGCCCCGAAAGCAAACCAGAATTAAGGGAGACATGCGCCTCACGCTCCACGGGCATGCAGGAAGTCAAACAGTCTTCTATCCGCGTTCCACTAGCATGTAGGGGATTGGGCGTGCGTGCAGTTCGGGATGGAAAAGGAGCACCGCAAGTGAACGGTACTTGAGTACCGAGAACGCGGAGCACATCTTTTGCGCCCGAAATGTACCATGCCCAATCACCGAAGAACAGCCAACAAAAAAGGACCTCGCGAGGAGGTCCTTTTTTGTTGGCTAGAGTATTGCTATACGCCGGCGCTTGTAACTTTGTCGAGCACGAACTGGACAATGAACTGCGCAAGAGCAACAACTACCAAACCGATAACGGCGTAGATAATGGTGTTCTTAGCGCTTGATACATTACCAGAGTCACCACCGGAAGTAACGTAGCGGAAACCACCGTAGATGATCATGATTACTGAAACGATACCAACGATAACTGAGAAGATGTTGATAACAGTCGTAACGATGTCTTCGATACCCTGCGTACCACCTTCAACAGCCGTACTACAGTTGTCACCTAACTGGAGGTTTGAACCACACTTCAGGTTGTCTTCTACACCGGTAGCTGCGAAAGCAGGGGCGGTGAGGGCTACGGCTGGCAAAATTGCGAGGGCAAGTGCCGCGATTGTCGTAGCAATTGATTTACGTACTTTTTGTAACATTGCAAAGGTTCCTTTCTTATGGACTTTGGCTTATTTATACCATGCTTATTCCCCGGTTTTCAATAACAATTACGGTTACCGGGACCGTTACATAAACTTACTATCTACCCATTATGTTATTTTGTCAATGACGAACTTGACCAGTGTTTGAGAGAGGGCAACAACGATCAAACCCACCACGGCATACATAACCGTCTTGCGCGCAGAAGAAACTGTTCCTGAATCCCCATTTGCCGTTATAAAACGGAAGCCGGCGACAATAATCATAATCACCGCGGCAATACCGGCAATCGCACTAAAAATATCGATTATTTTTTTGATGGTAGCGTTAATGCTGGGCTGGCCGCTCACCGTACAGCTCCCACTGCCGCCTAAGCCTTCACAGATTTCCTGCTTGGCGTTAGCTGCAGCAGAAGCGACATTGGTCACACCAGCAAAAACAGGCAACATAGTGAGCCCGGCCATAAAGCCTATCAGCAAAAGCTTTTTTAGTTTTTGCATATGTTAAATTCCTATCTTCCTTTTTAAATATTACTAATCAAAAATACGACTATCGCTTGAGCAAGGACAATAACCACCAAACCTATACAGGCGGCAATGATACCATTGCGGGCGGAAGTCGCCTTACCGCTATCGCCATAAGAAGTTATCAAGCTCACGCCGTACACAATAATCATAATCACCGCGGCAATACCACCAATAGCAGCAACAATACGTGTCACGCGGACAATGACACCATTAGGACCGGTTATCTTACTGTCATCTTGGGTGTCATCATTACATGCAGTCGAGGCATTAGCGCCATCCGCAGAGCAAGCCATGTCGAGCGGGTTATAGGCAAGGGCGGGGGCGGCTGGCACTAATGCCGCAGCGGCTGGCAAAAGTCCCCAGAGTAGTGCAAGTGTTAGTATGAATTTTTTTATACGCATGGTTTATACGTTTCTGATTACAAAGGCTACTATTGTGTAGGCCAGAATACACACGACCAAACCCACGAGGGCATAGATGATTGTATTCTTGGCCTTTGCCATCTCGCCGGGTTCGCCCTTGGAGGTAATATACTGGATGCCGCCGATAACAATCATCAGCACGGCAATGGTACCGAGCACACTAAAGACAATGCCGACCACATTGTCAATCGTAGCCTGCGTGGCCTTACCCTTGGGCAGGGGGGAGGTGTCTAGTTGTGCGTATATGTGGAGTAGTGACTTCATATGTTCTGCTCCTTATTTTACGCTGCCAAGCGGCCGCCGACAAATACGACCAATCCCGTGGCTATCATGGCAATCACCAGACCGACGAGGGCGTTAAGCACCGTATTCTTAGCCTTTGATACATTGCTAGGGTCACCCTGGCTGGTCACATACTGGATACCGCCCCAAATGACGAACGCTACAGCGACCATACCAGCGATGCGCAGCGCCAAGTCAATAAGCGCTAATGCAATAAGCAATATGCCGCTATTTTCACCTGTGCCCAGCAGCTGAAATTTTGTATCGTCAACTATGCAGGTCTTGGTGGCCGTATCGTACTGCAGCGGCAGATACTTGTACCACGGCGGTAATTCAAAAAATGAAATATTACACTGTGAGGGGAGCGCAGCGAGCGTGGTGGGGAGTGATAGCAGCGACATGTTTATAGTTCCTTTTTATATTTAGCTAAATTTGAGTCCGCCGGGTATCAGCCACTGCAGGAAGGCAAACATAAAGATAAAAGCGGCCAGCGCAAGCAATGAATTGGTAATGCGTGACTTGGCAGCTGCGGCCTTACCCGGATCTCCGGCAGAAGCCGAGTATTGAATGCCGGCGAAGATAACCGAACCGACGACGACGATGCCTACTAATGCCGACAGCAATGCAACGAGAGGATTGATGTACCTATCGAAAAGACATGATTTGCCGGTAGGTGGATTTGCAGAATCGGTAGGGCAGCAGGTTTTGTCATCAGGCTTACCCTGATAGTTAACCGGGTGTTTCTCGCCGTTCTTACAGGTGATGGCCTGAGCAAACGTCGTTACGGGCAATGCAGGAGCGGCGGAGGTGACTACTGGAAGGGTCACTCCCACTAATCCCGAGAATACTATGGCTACGAGCGTGAGTTTGAGTATGTATTTCATAATCTTTTTGCTAACTATAGCGACGTTTGCACCCCTAAGCAACCCATAGCCACCCCCAGGGGCAGGAAATGCGTAAAAAATCATCGGCAACAACATATTTATATCAAACCGGGTGTGCTATTATGGGACGTGAAAGACGCATTTAGCTAACCATATATAGACGGATGGGAAAACACACTTCGCGCATAAGCCTTTGGGGCAATCGTTCACGATTTGCCCGTTTAGTTGCAGTATTTGCATTCCTGGCAGTAACTGTTGCCGGCGCACTGCTTCCATTCGAAAACGCGAGCGCCATCGTTCGCAACCCCTACCCAGAAGCATACGCTGCATTCAGCTGGACAAACCCCAGCACTATGAAGGTAACCGGTGCCGGTGGCATACCGAACATCAACTTCATTGATGCCAATATCAATGACGCCGATCCAACATACTTCGCCGAGGCCCCCAATAACTACTTCGACAAAAAGGACTACGAGGGCTGTAACGGCTGGAACGGCAACCTCAACCAGACGGCCTACGTTAAACTGACCGCCATTGGCACTGGTACGCTTACCTATATTCAACAGCGCGATAAAGCCAGCAAGGGCACCTGTGCTATTACGAACCGCGCCATAACCATTGCTGATACGCAGAATGGCCCCAAGGACCTCGTAGGCTCAACCACCGGCAGCGTGAAAGCTATGTGGATTAATGACGCTACTATTAGTGTCACCAACCAGCCCAGCCCACCCACTAATTTCGTAGACAGTAACCCCAACGACAACAATCGTACATTTACCAGTAAAACACCTATTTATTGTGCTGATGGAGCAATAGACACCCTCTCGCTTATAACACCTACGGCTGGTACTTTTTATGATGTCGTTACGCCTTCACCCAAAAACGGCGAGAAAGATGTGCAGTGTACGGTAACTGCCGTTCAAATTACCATTACAAACGCCGCAAATGGCAATAAGGCAACGGCCTGTGCCAAACCCGCTGATTGTGCGGCTGGTAATGCCGCCTGGACAAAAGGATGTGCCAACTTTATTGGACCCGTAGCGCCAGGAAGTCTGTGTAGCGCGGAAGGCTCTGTAACACCGATGCCCGCTTTTGCGCCAACCGCTGCCGGTGATGCGGAAGGGGACAAGATCAATAACGATCCGTGTGCCTCGCTGGGTGACTTCGACTTTAAGTGGGCTATGTGTCCAGCATTGACCGCTACCGCCGCCTTTGCCGGTGCTATCGACGACCTGATCGAAGACCAACTGCACTACGACACAACTATCTTTGACCGCAGCAGCGATCGCGGTAAATCATTCTATGCCGTATGGAGTACATTCCGTACGCTGGCCCTCGCTGTCGTAGTGATTGCCGGCCTGATTATGGTTGTCAGCCAAGGTACGGGCATGCAGTTCTTCGACGCCTACACCGTCCGCAAGGTATTGCCCCGCTTGTTGATAGCCGTAATCGCCATTACGTTGTCCTGGCCTATCCTGCAGTTTATCTTTACGTTCTTCAATGATTTGGGAAGTTGGATGCAGGACATAATATTGCAGCCGTTCCAGGCTGCAGCGCAAGGTAACGCAAATAAGGGTATTGCAGGCGCCACCGGCTGGGCGACCGTTATCGGCGCCTCCATGCTGGGTAGCACCGCCTACTTGGCTGCTATCGGGCCACTGGGTATCGCCAGCTTGATGGGAACAATCCTTTTGGCGCTGTTGGTCGGTTGGGTCGTACTGACCATCCGTAACGTCGTACTGACCATCCTGATTATCTTTGCTCCATTGGCTATCGCATGCTACATCCTACCGAGCACCAAGAAAGTCTTCGACTTCTGGGAGAACGCCCTGCAAACACTATTAATGGTCATTATTATCATCATGGCATTGATTGCTGCCGGTAAAGCACTGTCTATTGTGACGCCAAACGGCATCATGAAGGTACTGTTCCTGCTGGCGCCATACTTCTTCCTGCCATTCGCCTTCAAACTGGCTGGCGGCTTGATGTCTACCATCTTCTCGATTGCTAATGACCGTGGTAAGGGTGGCTTTGACCGTATGCGCAATGTCCGTGCCAACGAGCGCAAGCAGCGTGCCGAAAAGTGGCAGTCCGGCAGCCTGTGGCGTGACAATGCCTTTGCCCGACCTATTAATGCCCTTGGTAAGAGTGTCGGCGCCTACAAGAGCGGAGCAGGCATCAGTGCCTTTGCTGCCGGTACCCGTGGCCGCAGTGCCCGCGCCCTCTATGACTCAACGCTTGGCGACAAGGCCCTCAAGAACAATGACCTACTGAACGCCCTGCAAAACAACGATGATGCCAACGCCGTATTGGGTATGAGTGGTGGTACCGTCGGCGGCCTGGAGCAGGCAGCTCGTGACCTCTTCCGCAGAGAGGATGGCACCTACAACGAGGAGCGTGGTAGCCAGGCTATTGCCGAAGCCCGTGCCGTCGGCGTCAACCGTGCCAACGCCTTGGCTGCAGCCAAGACCTCTATGGCCAACAAAGCCCGTGCCTTTGGCGCTGGTAATGTCCAGGCCCTGGACCGTGGTGTACGCCGTTTGGCCCGCAGCGAGCAGGAATACGACAGCCTGGCCCACTCATTGGCATTCTTTGCCCGTGATAAGGGCCGTGCCGACTTGGGTGGTACGAACTGGATTAGCTATGGCCAGAACAACAACTCCTGGCAGCAGGCTCAAGCAGTTGCTGGCGCTACCGGTGGCACTCCCGAACAGCAGCAGGCTACCATGTGGCAATCTATGGCAGATAGCAACATGATGAACGGCCTGGAACGTACTGGTGTTGGCGCTATCCTTGGCGGCCACGACAACCAGACCGCCCAATACATGCAGACCCTTACCCGTGTCTTGCAAACTGCCCCTGAGAACAGCCGTCAGCGTTTGCAGGCAGCCATGACCCTTAAGGAAGTGCAGGGCAACATTCAATCGGCGAGCGGTGGTACCCGTGATGTCATTAACCGGGCGCTGTACGAAGCTCCTTCAGCAGACAACCCCAACGCCTTGCAATTGGATGCTCGTGGCAACATTGCTGACCAGCTGGCTGCTCGCGTTGGTACAGCTTACGTCGGCGAAGGCCGTATGCTCACCACTATGGGTCGTACGTACCAGGAATACAGCAGCACTACCACGCCGCCCCCTGGCGCACCTGGTGGCCCCGGCGGCCCACCGCCATAATGGGTGTAGAGGGCTTAAGCTTATTGACAATTCGTCATTGTTATGCTATATTTAAAACATTATGCCACATCCAGAATCCGCTCCCGGTTCACACATAGCAGCCCGCACCCCTGAAGACCCTGCAACAGCAGCAGCTGGTGGTTTGCGCGGAGGCTACCCAGCCCCTGAAATGCTTGACCCGTCAACGAACCCTATGTGGAACAATCCTAATGAGTCACAGAATGGCTACCTGGGCCTGGGCGACACTGACAAATCATATCGTTATGTAGGAGACAACCGCCCCCATGAAGTCGCAGGCAAGCCCATTGAGCCACGTTATGTGGATAAAATTGGCGAAAAGCTTGCACCTCGTGCAGCTGGTAGCTATCAGCCAGAAGAGCTGGGTAAGATGCCTGAGGGTATATTCGGCAAGTTCGGTGTTATCGCTGGCCTGAACCGATTCCTTAAGGGCCGTGCAGCCAAATCTGCCCGCAACCCACGTACCCATGGTGGTGGACCGCTGGACCGCTCGAACGGGTAGCACAGCCTCCCTGAGCCCTCTGTATCAATAGAGGGCTCTTTTTATTTGACCAAATCATCCAGAGTAGGGTATATAACTTCGTAATACTTACGGAGATTTTGGTAGTGGCCGCCTACGACTTTTACTATGCAGGGCAAGGATACAGTGAACGCATGTTTCACATGCGTGGTTGGCACGTAGACAATGAACGCATTGCGACCTACCAGCAGGTGACCGCCGCACGAAACGCGCGGCTAGAGGGCACACCCCCAGCAGAAGTGTTTCCCGAGGCCGAAGTAGCTACCTGCAACCTATTCTTGCGCCACATGGTAGGCAAATTTTTACTGGCCACTCACTTGCCACTCGTTAAGAAGCGTAGCCAAGAAGTAGTTGGCACGTTACGTGGCTTTAGTATTGGCTGGCTGGATTGCTTCAGCCCGAGCGGTGATACACACTGGCTGACACCGCACAGCATCTCAGCAGCGGATTACGATACAAAGAACAGGCTACCCGCAGAGTTATTTTTATGCGAGGATGGCACGTTGCGCAGCTGGCACGGCGAAGGCAAATACGGAGAACCGTTAACTTGCGTGCCCGGAGGCATACCTGAGCACAATCGAGCAGGGCAGCTTGCCACGCGCATATTCACCGGCCATTACGATGTTCATCCTAACCCGCAAGGTGCGCATCAATTTGTTAACGAAAGCCTTACTGAGGCCCTCGAGGGCCATATTGACGCCGTGCGTCAGGGAACAACAAGACCGCTCTTTAGCCCATGGTTTCCGCGCAATTAAATTGACATATTAGGCAACCTCTTCTATAAGATAGACCACACTTGCACAGTAAGGAGTTAACGATGTCGATGTACGAGATAGGTCCTGCACCTCCGGCAGCACCTGCAAATTTAGACCAATGGATGCAACAGCCTGGCTACCGACAATCTGTCAGGATAGCCGAACCACTTGGCAGTACTGCACCGCATGAAGTATTCCCGGCTCATGAGGTAGCAATGTGTAGCGACTTTACCCAACAAGCTCTGGGCCGTTTCTCATTAGCGACACATCTGCCTCAAGTGGTTGGAAGGAATCAAGTAGTGGGTACCGTCAGGGGATTCAGCATTGGTTGGCTGGACCACTACAGCGTGTGGGGAGATAATCAGCAATGGATACTCCCTAAGGGGATTGAAGTTGATAAAGACGCTGCAAATGGTCTAAAAACCCAGCGCTTACCAGGTGAATTGTTTATTTGCGAAGATGGGGACTTAAGAGTCTGGCACGGCAATGCAATGTTTGGGGCACCGATGACAAGCGTACCCAAGGGCAAGCCACAGAACGGAAATGGCGGGGCAGAAAATACCAGACTGTTTATAGGCCACTATTCTCCTGAAATAAAACTCCGTAGCCATGTCACTGGTTCAACTACCACTGACTCCCGGTTAGGATATGAAGACACTTATGGGACTACCGAGTACCACCCCTTTATACGCCAGACACTCCTTGAAGCGCTTGGTAGTCATCTCTTAGCCTTACGTAACGGAGTGCCGCGACAGGATTACAGCCCGTGGTTTCCGCGCATCTGACCCTTGCCAGGACGTTGTAAATCGTTAATACTTATAGGCAATGGCAACGTACAAGGTGATCCAGGACATTGAGGCCGAGGATAAGCTGGTTGGGCCCCTATCGCTCAGGCAGTTTATCTATGCTGGCATATGTATTGTCTGTTTGTACCTCAGCTTTATCTGTCTTACTAAGGGCCTAGCCCCAGCAATCGTACTCTTCATACCACCAGCAGCCCTGTTCGGCTTTCTGGCCTTCCCATGGAGCGGGGAACAACCGACTGAAGTGTGGGCTCTGGCTAAAGTAAACTTCCTGGTCAAACCACGTAAGCGCATCTGGAACCAAAGTGGCGTCAAAGAACTGGTCACCGTGACCGCACCCAAGACCGTAGAAACAACCTATACCAACGGCCTCTCCCAATCAGAAGTAAAAAGCCGCCTGAAGGCTCTGGCGGATACTATCGACAGCCGTGGTTGGGTTATTAAGAACGTTAACGGACCAATGTACGGGCAGATGGCAAACCAGCAAAACTCCCAGCGGTTAGTCGGCATTGCGCCTGCCATGCCCGCCGTAGAGCAGTTTACTGAGAACCCCTCTGAGGATGTGTTTGATGCCAAGAACAATCCCGTCGCCCAAAAGTTCGATACCATGATTGCTGCCTCTGAAAAGGCACATCGCCAGGAGCTCATGGACCGCATGAACGCGCCTGACATGCCTGCCGCGCCAGCACCAGTCCAAGCAGTACCGGTTGCAGCACCCCAGGCGCCGGCCAA
>DASPHS010000073.1:0-2914 GCA_035629475.1 Saccharimonadales bacterium (SeqCode) | reverse complement strand
CGACCTTATGAGCCCTCAGGAACAAGAGGCCGTAGAGTACAGCTACCAAAGCTTTTTGAACTCACTGTACTTCCCGGTACAGATTTTTATCCGTTCCCAGAAGGTAGATATCGGCCCATACATCGACAAGCTCGATAAGATTCGGGCCGAGCACGACAACATGCTCCTGGCGCTGCTTATGGAGGACTACATTGGCTATATTTCGTCACTGGCACAACAGACGAACATCATGGACAAGAAGTTCTACATCGTTATTCCATTCTTCCCCCACCAGGACGTCCAAAAAGCTACTACCCAGAGTAAGAACTTCGTTACCGGGCTTGCTGGGCTGTTCAACAACAAGGAACAGCACGTGGTCATTAACGAAGCTGACCTGGAAAAGGCTAAGTCCGAGCTGCGCAACCGCGTACAAGCTGTATTGGGTGGTTTAATGCAAAGTGGCATCCAAGCTTTGCCCCTCGATACGCAAGAACTTATTGAGTTGTACTACGATACCTACAACCCTGATACGGCTACCCGTCAGGAACTCAAGAACTTTAATGACCTGAATGCTGACTACATCACCAAGGGTGAGGGCAGGGCGGTCCAACCGAATCTAGATAGGGAGTTAACGTAATGGGTTTATTCAGCAAGGGTCCGCAAACCGACCCGGTTGCATTGGCACAGCAGCAGCAGGCGCGCGAACAGCAAGAAGTCAGCATGGCTTTCCAGAAGGGTATTACCGCCCTTCGGGACTTTATTGCACCAAGCTCCATTGAACTCAACGGCAACTACTTCCAATTGGGCACCCGTTTTGCTCGTACCTACTACGTATACGGCTATCCGCGTCAGCTGTACACCGGTTGGATGAGTCCACTGATCAACATGGATGAAGTGATTGATACGTCAGTCTTCATTTACCCTGTCGAAAGCCAAGTGGTTTTGGACAACCTGCGTAAAAAAGTAACGCAGCTGGAAGCCGGCATTCAGATTGATTCCGAAAAGGGTCGCGTGCGCGATCCGCAAAAGCAGGCCATGATCCTCGACGCCGAAGAAATGCGTGACAAATTGCAGGTGGGTGAAGAGCGATTCTTCCGCTTTGGCTTTTACTTTACGGTATATGGTAGCAGCCTGGAAGAGCTGGAATTTGTATCACGTAAAATTGAGTCACAGCTCGGCCAGCAACTGGTCTACTCCAAGCCAGCCACCTCACAGCAAGAGCAGGGCCTAAATAGCACCGTACCGCAGTTTGTCGACCAACTACAAATCCGCCGCAACATGAGTACCGGCGCCATCAGCACGAGCTTTCCGTTCACCAGTGCCGACCTCAGCCAGGACAACGGTATCCTGTATGGCATTAACATGCACAACTCGGGATTAGTCATCTTTGATCGCTTCAGCCTGGAAAATGGCAACTCAGTCGTATTTGCCA
The DNA here is from genome assembly GCA_035629475.1 of Saccharimonadales bacterium (SeqCode). Lineage (GTDB taxonomy): Bacteria > Patescibacteriota > Saccharimonadia > Saccharimonadales > UBA4665 > JARIHD01. The sequence goes on along the minus strand of DASPHS010000073.1, from coordinate 1,503 downwards.
AGTCTGGTGCCGGTAAGTCATTTACCGTCAAGCTGGAAGCATTGCGCTCCCTGATGATGGGCACCGAAATATTTATCATCGACCCCGAGAATGAATATGAGCGCATGAGTGACGCCGTGGGCGGTGCATACGTACGCCTCAGCCTGAGCTCGACGACCCGTATCAATCCGTTTGACCTGCCACGGGTCGTTGACACCGAAGAAGCTGATAACGCCCTGCGCAGTAACCTTATTACACTGCATGGTCTGCTGCGTTTGATGATGGGTGGCGCCCAGGCGCAGATGATGGGTAACAGTGCCATGATGGCACCGGCGTTATCACCGGGTGAAGAAGCCGACCTCGACGCCGCACTTATCGAAACCTACGCCAAAGCCGGCATTACCAATGACCCGCTGACACACACCGGGCTGCCGCCGACTATTTCTGACCTCTACGACACGCTGCTGCACATGGGTGGCAGCGGCCCACAGCTGGCACAGCGCCTGCGTAAGTACACGACTGGTACCTTCGCCGGTATCTTCAGTCAGCAAAGCAACATCGACATCAACAACCCCCTGGTTGTCTTTAACATCCGTGACCTGGAAGACGAACTGCGCCCCGTGGCCATGTACATTGTCCTGAATTACATATGGAACAAGACCAAGAGTGACCAGCGCCGCCGCATTCTGATTGTCGATGAGGCATGGCAGCTGATGAAGTACGAAGACTCAGCTAACTTCCTGTTCAGTCTGGCTAAGCGAGCACGTAAGTACAACCTGGGCATTACTACCATCACCCAGGACGTCGAAGACTTTATGGGCAGCCGCATGGGCCGCGCTATTGTAGCCAACGCTTCGATGCAGATGCTCCTCAAACAGTCATCGTCAGCCGTTGACGTGCTGGCGGAAGTATTCAAACTCACCGCTGAAGAGCGCAAACGGTTGGGGCAATTCCCCGTCGGGCAAGGCCTGTTCTTTGCTGGTCAAAACCACGTACACATCCAGGTAGTTGCCAGCCCCACAGAGACCAGCCTGATTACCACCAACCCGCAGCAGGTCCAACAAATCCAGCAGCAGGGTGAGTTGCAGGGCGGTGGAGGAACCATCGATTTGAGCAACCAGTTATATCCAGGCACCTAAACCTAACCGATAGAGCAGACTATGCCAGACCTCAAAGATCGAACCAACAAAGATGATGTCGATGACGCCAGAGTCAACGACATATTAAAGGGCATCGAAGACGCCACCAGCCAAGACGAAGCCTGGCGGAACAGCTTGCGCCGCCGCGCCGCCGCCGACCAGGAAGAGGCAGCCGCACAGCAGGATGCCGAACAAGAGGAAGAAGAACAAACTGAGGCTATCCGTGATGCCGAAACCAGTCCGACAGCGCCAGCCAACGACACCATCGGCTCTGGCTTCAAACGCGAGGGCGACAACAAGCCCACAGCCCTGAAGTCAGGTTTCCGCATAGGCAAACTGGGAAAGTTTGCAGCTAAGCGCTGGCTGATAGGCGCTCTTATACCAC
>DASPHS010000072.1:0-8961 GCA_035629475.1 Saccharimonadales bacterium (SeqCode) | reverse complement strand
ACCTTGTTACGCAGCAGCCGGCCTTTGCACAGGCAGTTGCACGGACTGACGGCGATCTTGCACGGGCGGCGTACTTTGCCGACAATATTATCAATATACCCGTTAATCCCCACATTCCCACCTATCACTTAGACCGCTTGGCCGCTGTACTGCAGCGCATGAAGCAGGCAGGTATTATCACAACTACAAGGAGCATGGCATGATCGATCTGGTAATTGTTGGATCTGGCGATGTTGTACGCGACCGACACGCCGCAATACTCAAGGAACTGCAGGACAAGGTACGCGTCAGATGTATAGTGTCAAAACGCCAGTTCGCCGTGGATGCTATTCAGGAACAGCTTGGCTATCCGGTACTGCGTGTCGAGACTATCGATGAGGCGTTAAAGACGGGTGTCGCCGCTGCACTGGTAACGGTGAGTCCTGCGGCAACGATGGAAGTCGCCGCGTATTTGACCCGTCTTAACATCCCTCACTACCTGGAAAAGCCGATGGCGCAAGACGCCGTAACGGCAGCCAAGTATATCGAAGAGGTCAGCGAACGTAACCTGCCCGTCGTAGTGGGCGAGAACTTCCAGCACCAGGAGCGGTTTGCGGTGGCCCGGGGCATGTGTGAATCCTGTGGCCACAGCGAGCCAACCAATATCATCGTTGCCGATACACTCCGTCGTGGGCTGCGCACCAATCCACGCACTGATGACGAATTATTCGGGGAACAAATTGTACACAGTGTCAGCTCTATCCGGACGATTACGGGCAAGGAGATCGAAACGGTACAAAAGGTTACTAAGCGCACGCTTGGCAGTGCTACGGAATATGTCGTGCAATGTGTACTGCAGGGCGGTGCTGCCATCGAGATTAAAATTACCATGACAAATACCTGGAGCGAGGACCGCTATTCACTGATGTATGCTGATGCCGATATCCGTATTGCTCATAGCTATAGCTATGATACGCGTATGTACACCGATACGGTTGAGCATTGGCATGGGCCGGATAATCTGATCAAAGTGGTTAATATACCACTTGCTGAATCGGGCATGCGGGCCTGTTGGCGCGAGTTCATGCAGCTGGTTGAGCGCCCCTCCAAGCATGTCTCGCCGTCCTTGCCACGCGCTCTGCGTGATGTGCAGTTCAAAGAAGCAGTGCAGCTGTGTCTGAGCAGTAATAATCCTATCCCAGTAGTCGCCTACCCCACAATATAAAGACGCAATGGCTCAACACGAACAAGCACCACATACTTTGACGATTATCGGGCCGGAAGGCGCAGGTAAGACCACGCTGCGTGACCTCCTGGCGCCGGCTATCGGTGGCTTGGCGCTCACGGTGCCCGAATGGCCTTCGCTCCAGCCCTTCCTGGCTGATCCTCATGCGTATGCTTACGACAACCAGCGGGATGCACTGAGCTATACGACTGCCGCATATGCCGAGGCGACATACAGTGACGCAGCGTACATCGTAGCCGATAACTGTCCCGATCGGATCCACCTGACGCACTCCTGGCGGTTGCGCGAGGAGGGGCATATTGATGACGACCAGTGGGCTGCCCTTGAAGCGCAATATACTCAAGCTGCCACAGAGTGGGGCACAAGCTATGTGTTTCTGGACGTCAGCAGGGCTGCCCTGCAATCACGGTTAGTTGCGCGTAAACGGCCGGAGGATATAGAGCGTAACCTTGCTATGGCAGATTGGACGTCAGCCCGGTGGAAGGAGATCATCACACGACCCGATTGGCGAATGGGAAAGCATCTGCTGGAACTGAACGGAGAAGAAGATCCAGTAGCATTGAGAGATGTCGTGCAGTCATGGTTGGGCATAGAGCGGGATGACGCGGTATAGTTAACAACAGAAGATAAGGAGTAGTGGCTATGGATGACAATACGATGCTGTTGTGCAGGGATATCACAGGGGCGGTTCACCTTGTTAAGCGGTCTGAGCTGCGTAAGCGCAGTGCAGTCTACGGTGTGATCATACACGACGAGGGGGTCGTGCTGGTATGCGATCGAACAAGCGATGAGCGGTGGGACCTGCCAGGTGGTGGCGTCGAGGCTGGAGAAGACCTTATGACCGCGTTACAGCGCGAAGTACAGGAAGAGACCGGTCTGCTGGTTGCCGGCGCTCCACAGAAAATCTGTGACTTCATAGAGTACTTTTATGATATCGACAGCAATCAGGGCTGGGAATCGCACCGCTATTTTTATCGGGTACAAACCAGTGGAGCTATGCGCACGGGCGGTAATGACGATGATATCGTCGACCTGAAGCACTTCGCTGACGTATCGGGCGGCGGCAATATTGCCCCAGTGGCCACAGCGGTAATCAAGATTGCCCAGGCGTAAGCATATGGCTTTTGGCGAGTGTGACCAACTCGGTATGTAACGCGCCGCCGTTGCTCAGAATCACCCCTCGTACAGGAGCGTCATACCGCTGATCGTCTCCGTACAGATCAGTGACGTTCCCGCCCGCCGCACGTACGATCAGGCATGCGGCTGCAGCATCATGCGCCCCATCGCCCATCAGTATTGCAGCGTCAATCGCTCCCGTTGCCACCAGCATCGCCTCGTAAACGATACTCTGCAGCGTGACCAGCCGATTGCAAGACTGCCGCAAACTGTGGGTAAAATGCTCAGCTTGCAGCACGCGGGATGACCGCCCCGAAAAGCCGACACGCGCCGTGCGTAGGGCGGGTGTGTTACTCACTGTCAGCGACTGCTGGTTCACGTATGCTTTGCTGCCGGCGGTTGCCCAGTACATGCGCTGCAGGTAGGGGTCATACGCGACGGCAACGACGGGGGTGCCTTGTGCGTCAACCATGGCCAGCGAGAAGATATTGGTAGGGATGCCGAGCATAAAAGGTACCGTACCGTCGATAGGGTCACATACCCAGGTGTGGCTATTGCCCGCCACGGCGTGGCTTCGCTCTTCACCAAGAATGGCATGCGTCGGGAATTGCTGGCGCACTCTCGCTATAACCAGATCATTGATCAACTGGTCAGCTATGGTAACAGGTGAGCCGTCTGCTTTGGTGTGCGAATGACGCGTGCCAAAGTGCGACAGCATAATAGCGCCAGCTTCCAGCGCTACCTGCCGGGCAAAAGTGCAGTAGCTATCCCAGCCGGGGCGCCGTGTCATGTTTTGCCCAATAAGATGCATCAGTCAAGAAGGCGTCCGTAGTGCGCTCTGCTTCTATGGCCGGTAGAAACTGGTCAAGCCAGGTCTGGTGGGTGCGGTACCAGTCTATGGTAGCGACAATGCCTTCCTGGAGCGTTGTTGTGGGCCGCCAATTTGTCGTTGCATATAATTTTTTCGGACTGGGGATGAGATACTTGCCACGCCCATCGTTGTGTCGGGGTTCACGCACAGTAAGCCGTAATTCGGGTAGCTGCTCGGCAATAAGCTGTACAGCTTCAAAATTGTCAGTACGCGTGCCGCTAGACAGATTGTATAGTGCCCCGGTGTGATCAAATGTCATCACCTCTTCCAGTAATGCACACGCATCCTTGATGAATATGAAGTCTCTGTTGGTTCCTTTCTCTACCACGGCATCCTTGTCGTAGAGTGCTTGTGCGATGATACGTGGTACCAGCCTGTCAGGTGCTTGCCAAGGGCCGTACAGGTTGGTGAAGCGGAGCATGGTGGCTTGTAGTCCTTGGGTTTCGATATACGTTTTGACTATAGCCTCTGAGGCAACTTTAGAAGCTGCGTAGGTTGAAAGGGGTGCTGGGCTGTCGGCTTCGTCATACACTTTGTCAACGCTCCCGCCGTAGCATTCAACGGATGAGGAAAGAATCAGCGGCACCCGCAGGGCGATGGCCAGCTCGATACTCGTCAGCAGCGATTTGATGTTGTTTTCGATGGCCTGTCGCGGATGGAAATATGAATAATCGACATGTGGCAACGCCGCAAAGTGGTAAATGGCCGCAATGGCTTCGTGTCCCTCCACGTGTGGCCGGTTATCTGCCAGATTCACTTGCATGAATGTCATATTGGCATGCTCCAAAACCCCCGACGTCTTTAGGCGGCTAGACACATCACCGACATCAATGCCAAGTACATTGAACCCCCTGTGCAATAGGTGCTGTGAGAAGTTAGTACCAACAAATCCGGCCACGCCGGTAACAATAACGGTCTTTTCCATAGGTACCCCTTTAAAACACCACTATAGTAGCATAATCTGCGGACGATGAACGGAAAACGTACGGGGAAAGGCTACGAGCGATACTCGAGCCGCGAATTGCCATCTAGGCGCAGCAACGTTTCGAAGTCCGCATAGGTGACCTTGATTGCATACTGTGTGGCAACGGACTGTTCGCTGCGCATCTCTGCCTGACGTCCGCCAATGGGCATATCATATTTCCAGCCCTTGGGTATGGGTGGCACGGTCTTAGCAAAGTGCTCGCCGTCCAGTACAAGCACATAGCCGCTCGCCTGCTCAAAGGCCCCTTGGGCTGATGCTGCAATGTAGTAGGTCAGCCCCTGGTTTTTACCGTTGGATATGTATCTCCAATCAGTTTCACGGGGTAAAAGTGCCAGGAAGGTCGGGATAAACGGCTTGTCGCTCGCGCATACGACGGGGACTTCGCTATCAGGGTAGGTTAGCCCATTGGCGTCTTTCCAGTACACAGGCCGGGGCTCCAGCCGGGCAAGCATGTGATGAGAGCCATGAAACACCAGGCCGGTGGTGTTCTCGGGTTGGCGGGCAACGTCTTGCAACAGCTCTACGCCATCATACTTAATGGAAACTTTCTTATCTGTGCTGTTTGCTGCAGTCATACGCTAATTATACTGCACTCATGATACATGCCGGCCAGTCCGTATCAGTATTTGATAATATTGCATGCTTATGTTATAATTGTATTAATTATGACTGGAACAAGACGTATTGTGGGCGGTATGACTGCTGCTACTATGGCCTTCTCGTTGGGTGGTGGTACTTCGCCGTCAGAACAGCCGATGCCAAAGAGGTGTTATGAAATAACCGATGACCAGGTGAATGTGGTTGGCCAAACGCAGGCTTCACGCATTGCCAGTGGGGTTGGTGAACGCATGTTACGCACCTTGAATATTGCTTGCGCTGAATCCACGTCTGGCCGCAACGTTACAGTTTCAGAAACGCCTGCGGATGTAACATTCAGCATCAGTCGCCTTGCCACGCACGCGAAATTTAATGACACCACTGAAAATATGCCACTATGGCATGGTGCCAGTGTTACCGTCAATCGCAATCCGGATGGCAGTCTGAATGATGGCGGCATTACCGATTTTCGCGTCTACCTGAGCCATTCTGAAATGCCGGAAAGAGACGAAGATGATCCTATCGTGTTTGGGGGCGGTGGTGATTCGAGTTTTGAGGTAAGCGGTGAGCGTGACCCAGGCCAGAACTATTGCAATTGGGACATTACTACCGTAAAGCAATTCTCAGGACGCTCAGGAGTAGGCAATACCCACACACAGATTGATCGTTCACCAGAGGAAGCGGCACAGATTGCTTCGTACATCACCTATTTGGGTGAAGCAGCAGACACTATTGTGCATGGCGCCTTGAACAAGTAGCGGACTTTGGTGCGCCCGCGCTAACGGCGCGTTAAGCTTTTTCAAAAAGCCAGTTTTTGAAAAATAAGGAAGGCCTCGCTTGCCACTGGCAACCAAGGACCCACGGTTCAAGTCCTCTCTCGCGCTGCCAAAGAAAAAAGACCCAATTTGTTGGGTCTTTTTTCGTGGTGCGCGAGAGAGGACTTGAACCTCCACGTCCGAAGACACTAGTACCTGAAACTAGCGCGTCTACCAATTCCGCCACTCGCGCAGGTGGAATATAACTCTGGTATAGTACAGCTTTTTGCTGATTTATGCAACGGTATCTGGCGCGGTCAGTGCGGCTACATTGCGGAGCGCACCTTCCATCGTGGCGAGTAGCTTGCCCTTGGTGGCGTAGTTATATGGATCGCGCACTTTTTCCGGGTGATTGCGCAGGTCGTCAATGTAGCCTAGGAGGTACAGTGCCCGGCCGTGGCTGATTTGCTCTTTGGCTGCAGGGACGCCCTGGAAGGGTAGTGTTTGCTCGACAATTTCCAGTGTCAGGCGCATCAGGTCAACGCCCGGCCGGCGCCGCACGCTGTCATATACCATGCTCGGCGGGAGGGCGGCATCCCTGGAGCCGAGGGCTATGCCCAGCTGCTTGACCAGACCGTCCCGCGTGTTGGCCAGCGTTTCCTTCTTTATGATGGGATCGCGCCGCATATCTTTGGTTACCGCTGGCAAATCAGGAAGTGCTTTTACCGGCTTAGCTTCGGGTGCTGTAGCTTTGCGGGGCAGGCGCTGTGTAGCGCGGGTGGTAAGTGACCCAAGTGCACGGACCATTCTGGTGAATATACCTGGCCGGTTCAGCAGCTCCGTGCGTTCGCGTAGGGACATGACCGCCTGGGTAGTGGCAGCATCCATGGGTGGGGTTGTGTCAGCAATGTGCATCTTGCCAGTCTTGGCATCAATGTAGGGTACTTGCCGGTGCAGCTGGCCATCGACGACACTGCCTTTAGCTACATCCACTACATACCCAACATGACTGCCGCCTAAGCCGATGCCGGTTTCGCGCAGGAAGAGACTACAGATGGGTCCCGCGGAGTCACATTGGACTTCCAGTTTGCCGGTGGCAGGGTTCAAGAAACGTTTGATATCTTCAGGCTGTACAGGTGATTCTATTTGGGGAGCCCGCTCGCCATCACGTGGTACTTTGTAGTACTGCTGATCTTGCAGCAAACGCAGCATACCGTCGACGGTAAGACCGTTCTGACCAAGCTTGTGCGCCAGGTCGGGTAGGCCGGCGCGATCCGCAGTCTCGATAGCGATCCGTTGCTCGTTATCATCAAGAGGGCGGAGGTTGGGTGTGTAGGGGTCTGCTTCGGCATTATACCGATAGCCCAGTACTTGATCGTCAGGGTTGTAGCCGATTAGTTCGTAGCCAGGAATTGCAAATACGTTCTCGTTCTTCAGCTGTAGTATAAGCTGTGCATCCTCGGGGTTGAACGGCGCCGGTCGTTCCACGCGCGGATAGAGTAGCTCCATGGTGCGGCTGCCGGCTGGATCGCCGACCGGCGCCTTCAGTACAGTGGCCACGACGCGCTCGCGGTCATAGCGCATTTCTGCGGCGCTGGTCAGGTGTGTCCGTTCTTTGTTGCTGACAACAAGCTTTGATTGGTATGTTTGCTCGGTCTGGGCTTGGGGTTGCTTCAGGCGTGCCAGCTGCAGATTCAAGCTGCGGTTATCAATGCTGGTCGCATCTGCGATATCGAAGAAATGGTCAATGGCTACGTCCTCGACACTTTTTGCAAGCAGCTTGCTCCAGGCTTCTTCACCACTGAGTCCGCTATTTGCAGGGGTAAGCAGGGCATGAATAAAGCCACGCACAAGACCTGCTGCGAGTAAATTGTTAGGGTGGTCCGCGGTGCTGCCTTCAAACCACGGCTGAAACACTTGATTTATATATGCGTTTTCTATTGAGGCGCCATTAATCTCTAATCTACTCTTTTGGCGATCACCATTCATTGTCAGGTAATGGACCTTAGCGGGGAAGCCACTGGCGGCAAGATAGGACTCGGCCATAGCGTACAATTGCCCACGGGCAGTTACAAATGGGTCAGTAGTATCTTGATTGCCACGGTTTTTGGTGGTCTCATCGTCCAGGCCGTAGGTGGCGTCGCCCACTAACCCACGAAGGACATATGGATGCACGCCCGCATTGTCCTGGGCTACCTGGCTGGTAATTACCTGTTCCTTGAACATGCGTTGCGTGGACGTCAATTTTTTTTCACTTGCAGCAGCGCCTAGTGCAAACCCAGATAACAGCTTGTAGGGTTCCGTCTGGTGGATTGCCGTAAGCAGTGGTTTTTCGAGGGCGTCAGTGTTCCGATTCAGATTGTGCTTCCGCGCGGTGATGAGGGTGTCCATGCCGGCTAGCTTGGCCCTTGCCTCCAGGGCATCTAGAGTGGTGTGCGGGAAGATATCTCTGTCGATGGCGGCTTTGCCCTTATACGTTCTTATGCCAGTCGGGGGTGTGGCGGCACTGTCAGCAAACCACGTATAGTCGACGAGTTCACCCCAAGCCTGTATGACGGACCGCTCATCAGGCTTTGCAACGGCAGTCATTTTGCCGATAGTGCCCCACAGCATCTCACGTTGCCCCTTAATGCCCTCTGCAATATCACCACCGGGCGGGATGGCGGCGGCATCACGAAAAGTGTTATGCATGGCTATAGCCGACTGCATAGGGCCCGCAACTTCAAAAGCTTGCGGAGCAAGCATATCAGGGTTCACACTCATAATCGTGCATAATTATACTATATTTCTGCTTATAAGTCAAGTATCCATAAGCACTATAATACGTGGCATAACAGGGGTGTTTGGCAAAAACAGCACTAAGCATTACAACAACATGTGCTATCATACTGCTAGAGCTAATACAGAAACAAAAGGTACAAAGTAATTTATCTACTATGAGTAAAGTTGCGCACTATCTGCAAGAACACGTAATGGGCGAAGTGATGACTTCACCCGACGCCCGTCGCTATTTTGCAACAGACGCGAGCGTACTTTCATTAACGCCAGCTTTGATTGTGTACCCTCGTAATGAAAACGACGTCCGCAAGACGGCCCGCTTCACCTGGCAGCTTGCCGAGCGCGGCCGCGTTATTCCCATTACGGCACGCGGGGCTGGCACCGACCTGGGTGGTGGCGCTATTGGTAGCGGCATTATATTGGCGTTTCCGGCGCATATGCATCGTGTCCTAGAGCTTGACGACAAATCAGGCGTCGTAACCGTCGAACCCGGTATCAACTACGCCAAACTGCAGCAGACACTGCATACACACGATCGGTTCCTGCCGCCGTATCCAGCCTCCATGGAGTATTCCACTATCGGTGGTGCTGTCGCCAATAACGCCAGCGGCGAAAAGAGCGTCAAATACGGGGA
>DASPHS010000071.1:0-2359 GCA_035629475.1 Saccharimonadales bacterium (SeqCode) | reverse complement strand
TATGAACACACCGGCGTTACACTGCGGAGCTGCAGCACCACCCTGGATACCGACAATGCAGTATACGATGGCTGCCTGTTCAGCGGCGGACTGCTCGTTACTGCGGCCAATGTTACCGTTAAGCGCTCCAAAATTGAAGGTATCGTCGGCGCGCTCAACTACGGCCCATATACTAATAATCTCCGCGGTCTGACCCTTACCGACGTCGAAATCGACGGCTCCGCCTACAACGATCCCCACGGCCAGGCGGCAATCGGCCTCGACAATTACACCTGCATCCGCTGCGATGTACACCATACCGGCCGCGGCGCCAACTTCCGTAATAACGTGCGCATAGAAGATTCGTACTTCCATGACTTCAAGTACGTCAGCGGCGCCCACCAGAGCGGCATCGGCTCAAACGGTGGCAGTGGCAGCCGCATCATTCACAATAATATCCAGTGTAATGGCGTTGGTGGCTCAGGGTGCTCCGGCGCCCTAGTTATGTACGGTGATTTCGACCCAATTGACGACGTGTTGGTGGAGCGCAACCTGCTGAATACAGACGGTAGCTACTGCACCTACGCCGGCTCAACCGGTACGGCCAGCGGCAAAGCTTACCCGCACGGCACCAACGTACGCTACGTCGATAACCGCTTTGGCAAGAAGTACTACAATACCTGTGGCGACAATGGCCCGGCCGCAGCCTGGGAGTACAACAGCGGCAACGTCTGGAGCGGTAATACCTGGCTGGACGGATCGGGAGCTATTACGCCGGTGTTATAGTGCAGCAACCAGCGTAGCTGGTGGCATAAGATACATGCTAGCTCGCGAGCGACGCAAATGCTGGGTGACGGGTGACGCCTTGGGCGTCAGCATGCAACTCGACGAACCAGTCTGGCTGATGAGTCGGATGTAATCTTCCACTCATGTCGACCGCCAAGCGTACCTGGCGCTGCCATGCGGGTGACGCTACAATTCCGTGGCCCTGGCGATAAGCCGAAGCATGCGCGAACATAACAGCCAGTACATCCTTTACACCTCCGGCTGTAAGCTTCCATTCCGCTGCTATTTCAGGCACCTGGACCATATAGGTACCAGGCCGGTCTTCTACCGTGATAGGCTGGGCGGTTGCAGCAGCTATATCAAAATCTACTTTGTACTTGTCTCCCCGGTAAAATTTGCCCAATACATCAATTTGCCTGTCGCCGTGCGCAAGCTGGAAATTATGATGCGACTCCTGCTCATCAAAGACATCGAGGCCGGATTCATCGTAAGGATTATAATGATCGCGCTTGAAGCGGGCTACCTCGCTTGGCGGCGCCACGACATCCAGGTCTATATGGCCAGTGCGAATGCCATTGGCGTAAACAGGAGGGCGGCCGTCAATACCGTACATGTCTAATGCACGTGACCCGATGATAACGGCGGACTCTGGTTGGAGGCCATAGAATTCATGGGTGTCACATGCCCACTGGGCACGCTGCAGCACAGCTTCTTGGCCATCAGCGAGGTATCGGTCTAATAATAATTGTTCACTCATAAGAATTCCCTCTCAATTAATATATTATATCATAAAATATTAATTAATACAATGGAGGGAGTTCTCAGCCTCTTGTGCGCAGCAGGATTATCAAAACGACGGCAGCATTTGCCAACCCGGCCGTGAGTGGGTATGCAATAGTCAAGAATGAGTATGTCTGGAGGGCGGCTATTGCCGGTAGGAATTTAATGGCATTGAGGGCAAAGGACATAGTGGCTTCTTCATGCGGAAGACGCCACGCCTTGCGCCATGTCATCATAAAACCAAGCAAGGTAGCAAATAAGGTCACACAAAGTGACACCGTCTTGTCGTCTATGACGAGCAAGAGTCCAAAACTGACCAGGGCAAGCGATAACAATACCCAATCCAGCCGCAGTAGTTTTGTATCTCCTCGAAAGATTGCAACAACAAAAATAGTGAGGCAAGCGACAGAGGTTACGCCCGTAGCCCAGGAGCCAATACCGGCGTTTGCACTGACTTGTGCCCAAAATCCGTTACCCGCTAGCAGACCCCAGATGAGCCACGAGAAAGCATGAGGTTTGATCTTACCGGTGAACATGCCCCTGAAATACAATGTATACGCTATGGCAGCAGGAATAAGCGAGAGAATGCCAAAGGCTATTTTTGCCATTGATACGTCCATTACCGCAAGTACTCTTGGTGATTGTCGTCAAAGATAGGGCGAGCGGTTCGCAGCACATATCCTTCAGCACCCGGCGCAAGTTCATAAATCATATTCTTACGCTCCAGCACAATGTCCCACCCCCTCTCCTCGGCCGCTTCATATAAGGCAGCATTCGGGTTAAAGGCAATGGCATGCTCTGTTACGGCAAGCAT
>DASPHS010000070.1:0-6834 GCA_035629475.1 Saccharimonadales bacterium (SeqCode) | reverse complement strand
GCTAGAGCTTAAGGGCTACGCCCATGCTCCTGGAATTTCAGAGGTCCGCCCTCTGAGGTCCACCGTAAACGTGTCGCCGCTGGCGGAGCAGTCGATATCGTTCATCAAACGGTAGTGAGCATTCATGGCGCTTTCGATATTAGCAAAATCTGCGCAAGAGGTGACCTGGTAGGGCGAACCGCTGGTACCGGCGGTTGACAAAGCCATCGCCTTGTCAACCGCCACAAAGGCAGCGGCGCTCATACCAAGCAGCAATGCGCCGATAACAAGCCGGCTCTGCTGGTACAAGGAACCGGCACGTACTAATACTGTAGAGTCTATCACCAACACTCGGCCTATTATTACTTATGCTTACCGTAGCATAACGGGCTGGCAGATTCATCTAATCTCGCTTCGACGCCATGCTGCGTGGGACCTGTCTAAGTGGGAAGGTTCCTCATAAATTGGTTTATGTCTGCAGATACAGCGATTGTACTCCCCGCGATTCCTCCCAATAGGTGACTCATAACATACTTGCGTATATCTACGGTCGGGCGGCCCCTGCGTTTGGGGTATTCGGCTACAAGAGGCTTTGCGAACGGCTCGCGGTGCTCCACTTCTACATTGGTGAGCGACTTCATTTCATCCCAGAACATGCGCGCTCGTTCAGGAGGGCATATTTGATCATAAATACCTGCGACGTGCAATATGTGCATATTGGGGTTGAGCGTAAGCATCCGCGCCATGGCCTCGTGGCTACGGCGACGCTCCCAGATGCCCGTAAAGGGCCACTGTGCGTAGGCTGGCTGATGCGCCTTAAAGTCTGCACCTTCCTGGCCTAAAAACTCTCGATAATAGTTGAGATACTCGGGGAGGAGACGTGCAAACGCAACATCAACCGCCGTGTCGTCCCGGTCGTAGTATAGTGGCTCGAGGCTTATGCCATTCTCGTCCTGGATTATTGCGTAGTCATGGGGATCGTCACTGAACTCGGGGTACACATACCGGCTGTCGATCAGACTCATCTGGCGGTCAGGAAAATAATTGCTGGTGAAAGTAACTGGATCGATGTATAAATCATGGTTCATCAAGTAATCAAGGGTGAGCGAGCTGCCTATTTCGGAGTTGGGGAGGATGAGTTTTGCCATCTCGGAAGCTACTTTGGCGCGTAGCACCGTGTCGTGTGGCCGTTCTAGCGCTGCCCTATATCTCTCTTGCGACCACTCGGCGATGCGTTCATATTCCTTGATACAGGGAAGTTCACCACAATCTGGGTTAAGCTGGCCATTATAATAAGCGTTTGCCATGGCCATGGTAGGAAAGGCGGCCACAAACGGACGCGGATCATCTTTTTTATGATAGTCCTGCATCGCGTAATCGTAGTGACCATTAAGAGATATTAATCCCTGTACATCGATGCCGTACGTCATGAGGTTGGTCGCTATTTGGGGCAATCTGAAACCAGCGGCGTATGAGGGGGCGGCCAATACTATCGGCCGGCCTTCAAGCCTGTCGGTTATGATAGTATTATGAATTGCCGCGGTCATCGATGCTGCGTCGCGCGTCACTCCATAGAAATGTTTCGGGTCAGTGCCAGGCATGACCGCACTGCGTGCGACTCCTTCCTGGAAGCCAGTGCCTGCAGCCTCCAGGAACATGACATCAGCGGAGTTCAATACGGTATTGGGATTATCTCTCGCCCCAGCCCCGAGCTGGAACGAATCTTTATTGGCGTAATGCATCACGGATTTTGGGCCCAGCAGCGCTACATTGGTGAGCATTGATGTAAAGAGAGGGCCGCCACCGCCTGCGACGAACAGGAAAGGCCGGTCCTTTTCGTCAGCATCGACGGTGTATTTTGTAAATCCCAGGGTCGCCCGGTCAATGCCTTCCTGTGATATCATCATAGATCCCAGTGTTTGGGTATACGGCCCGATATAGGGCGAACGGAGCTCCTCGGCCTGCTGCGTAACGGGCCGCACGCCCAGTGCACCTAATGGCTCAAAGCGGGGCATAGCAGTCTCAGCGGCCCCATGGCCCATTATGGTTTCGTAACGTTTATCCATGGCAGGTCCTGAGTGTTGATTTAATATATTAAAATACCATATAAACGCCATATCATCAAGTACGCACTGTCTACCTTGCAACTCCAGGGCCGTACCTGAAATCAGGAATTATGGTGGAGTAGATGGGGCGGAGGGATTCGACCTGGCCGCCGAGCGCAAATTGCGCTGGCTTTGGCCACCCTCGGGCCTGCAGGCGGGGAAGGTTCACTGGACCTTCCCGTTAGAATCCCTCGTCATATTCACAATCAGTAAAAAAGACAGAACATGAAGCTCTGTCTTTTTTACTGGCTGGCCACGTAGCCCGGAATTGGAACACCATTTTGCAAAGCCTGCTGACTATGTCGAAGAGAGGTTTGAATCCCGCAGTATAGCAGTGGTTACGGCCAACATCCGCGCAAATACCCCTGCCTAAGCTGAGGCGCGCGCAAATACTTTGACCGCTTTATTAGGGGCAGTATTATCCCAGCTTGTTTGGCTGACGCCCGTAATTGCGGCAGCCGTGTTAGCAGTACCACCAACCAATACATTAGGGAAGCCGCTGTACAATGATGCTCCTGGCTTCGTGAGAAAGCCGATGTCGAGTCGGTTGTTTTCGCTTGAAGTCACTGTCGCACTCGCCGCACCTTGCTGGACCATAACGAGCCAGTAGCGACGCCCTTCGACAACGCTCCACGACGGCGCGGCATCCTTGACACCAGTACTCACGGTGCTCATCGCAACCTCACTCCCTGCGACAGTGCTCAAATCGGGAACGCCATTGTTGTCGGCGCACACCTGAGCACGAATAGACGAAGCAGTGCCAGCAATGGTAACATTCAGGCCAAGATAATCAATCGTGCAGGTGCGCCCCGGAATAAAGGGAAATGCCAGTACGGTACCGAGCGGCATACCCGTCGTACCTTGCGTGCCTTCTTGCAGTGAAAAATAACGCCCTGGCGTAAAGGAAACGCGGCCACCACCCAAAATGGTCGCATTCGTAGCGATGCCGAGGGGCACATACATCGCACCCGCAGGAAATTCATGCGCGTCTACACGGGGCGGCAATACGTGGTACACTGCGGCGGCAGCCGAAAATAGCTTCATACTGGCGTTGAAGGTATTATGCACATAGCCACCCTCGTGGGTGATATTAGAAACACTCGTTATCTTCCATACGGCATCGTTGAATGGTACGGTATTGCCGCTTGGCCCGGGTACGCTCCGCCCCGAATAATTCACCCGGTGGTTGCTGATTAAAACCGACTGGACACTTTGCAGCCAAGCCATCCCATTGCCACCGTCGCCAACTTCTTCGAAGGCACAATCGCGCAAGGACACGACCGATCCCGTCAGGTACAGCGCCCGCGCGGCGAACTGTTCAAAAACCACTTGATCAAAGTATGCCTGCAGCCCACCGCTATGCGTAAAATCGAGAGTGTGCGGGTTTGCTGGATCACCACTCACCGCACCAATGAAACCGCCGTACTTATTTTCGTTAAAATACACCCCCGTAAAGTACACATCGGTGTGCACGCGTATGCCACCGGACAATATGCCATCCATGTCACTGGGGTGCGCGTAGCCATAGACGTTATTGGCAGGCCAGTTTGAAGCGACATAACCTATAGATGAATTAAGCTTGATCGCTCCGTCGATGCGGGTAATCCATGTACCGATGCCACGGATGGAAGCACCCTGGAACCCTTTGATTTCGGCAGCACCCCGCGCGCCCACATGGGACGTCGCATTGTCATTGCCGAGCAATCGGATTCCATCGTAGAGCAAATTGGTATTGGATGTACCCGGCGCCCCCGGTGCGCTGACTCGCGCGGACGGCGCCATAAAGCTGGGTAGGGTTATAGACGCCGTGTTTTTGAGCAAGATAGCACTCCATGCTCCCGTTGCTGTGGCGGGATAGTCAAAAAAGAGCATCGCTTCACTGAGATCAAGATGTACGCCTTCGGGAACAGTGAGTGATGGCTGGCCGTCCGACCGAGCGCTCAGGACATAAATACCGGCAGGCAGCCGTACGGTAACGGCACGTCGCTTAAGGTACGCATACCAATAATTACCGTCCTGTTCGGTCGCCTCATCCAAGGCAGCTTGTATGCTAGCACGGGCATCGGTACCGGTACCCGGCACCCCATAGCGGCCGGTGTAGTCGCCAGCAACACCCTGCACAACAACCAGCGAGTTGCGCCAGGCATTAGCCGCTTGAAAGGGTACGGCGGCATTTACCACAGAGCCAGTAAGGCTACCCGTCGATACCTTCGCGTCCAGTGCGGCCTGGACTGCGGCTGAAACAGGCTTATCGGCATCACTCGTATTATCTGCGTTGCCCAGCCCTACGGCGGCCTTGGTTACTGCGCCAGGTTTAATACTGCCGTCAGCAGCGTGCGCCACCAACAAAAAATCATTGAGCAAATTGCCCCATGCGCCATCATCATGACCAGGCGTAGGCAAACGGGACATTATTGTGTGATAGGTGTTATTTGAGTACGCACGTTTATCGGAATCCTTACCATAAGCATAACAAATGCCGTTCATACTACAAGGCTACAGCCATCCCAGCAAGCAATGGATTGCTCTTAGTTCACTACTTACTTTAGGAGATCGGCACTGGGGTAGAAGAGTCGGTGATAAGTTTGAGAGACCCCCACAATATTGATATGAGCCAGTTCGGCATCGCGCTAACAGCCGAAAGTTTTTTGCATGACTTGCCGTGATGGGTTCAACCCAACTTACAGATATAAGATTCTATAAAACAAAAAGATGCCCAATTTTGGACATCTTTCTTGATTGAATAATCTCTTGGCTGGGACGGAGGGATAACGCACGACTGCACCCATGCTCGGTGCAAGCACCTGCGCGTGGGCTTGCCGACCGAACCCCAATAACGCCTGTTGCGTGGGGCCCTAGTCACCCATCAGCCCCAAAACAAGCAAAAACACCCACCTAAAGGTGAGTGCTCTTGCTTGGCTGGGACGGAGGGATTCGAACCCCCGAATGCCGGGACCAAAACCCGGTGCCTTACCACTTGGCGACGTCCCAATATATGTTTGTGGCTGTTTCTTTTTGTGCGGTTTTGGTCCGCCGGGACCTATTGTTTGATTTGTTGCGAGGTATCGCAACTGGCCGGTGCCTTACCACTTGGCGACGTCCATATTGTTTCAATAACCTATTCCCAGTGTGCGGTTTTGGTCCGCCGGGACCTATTGTTTGATTTGTTGCGAGGTATCGCAACTGGCCGGTGCCTTACCACTTAGGCCAATCCCTTATCAGGGTGGTTATCAGAGATGATTCTACATTATTTCTGGTCATTATTCAAACCGCAGCCCAAATGGGGCAGAAAATGATACGCTAATGAGATGGCTCAAGAATACATCGACATCCAAGGCGCGCGCGAAAACAATCTGCAAAATGTTAACCTCCGCATTCCCAAACGTAAAATTACCATCTTTACCGGCGTTTCCGGGTCAGGCAAGTCATCGATTGTCTTTGACACCATTGCCACCGAGGCCCAGCGGCAGTTGTACGAAAACTTCAGCATGTTTATCCGTAACTTTTTACCCAAGTATCCCCAGCCGGATGCCGATGCTATCCAGAACCTCAGCATGGCGGTTATTGTCGACCAGAACCGCCTGGGTGGTGGCTCACACTCGACCGTTGGCACCATAACTGATATTTATACGGTGTTACGGCTACTGTTTTCCCGCGTGGGCACACCGCAACTGCCCGGCTCGCAATACTTTTCGTTCAACAATCCAGCCGGCATGTGTATGGAGTGCAATGGTATCGGCAAGAAAACCGTCATCAATACCGAGGGCTTTTTCGATTATGAAAAGTCCTTGAACGAAGGCGCTATCCAGGTACCATTATTCGCCAGCTGGGAACTACAAGGCTACCGGGCCAGCGGGTTCTTTGATAACGACAAAAAGCTGAAAGACTACACCAAAGAAGAGATGGATCTGCTGCTGTACGGCAAAGACCGCAAGTTTAAATTCCAAATGGGCGAGAGCAGCATGAATGCCAGCTACAGTGGTGTCATCGAGAAGCTGACCGCGTCATATATACGGCGCGACATCAAGACCTTATCGGCACGCACCCAGAAGCAAGTTGCTCCATACCTGACCCAAGGCGAATGCCCGGAATGTCACGGCGCACGCTTAAATAAAGAAGCGCTGGCCGTACGCTTGGCAGGCCACGGCATTGCCGAACTGTCTGGCATGCAGGTGAGTGAGCTGGTGCCTATTATTAAAAGTATCGATGGCGGCATAGCCAAAAACATGGTCAACACGTTAACTGAGCGCCTGCAGCACTTGGTAGATATCGGCCTGGGCTACATCAGCCTCAACCGCGAGACCGATACCCTCAGCGGCGGGGAATCGCAGCGTATCAAGACCGTCAAACACCTCAGCAGCAGCCTGGTGGATGTGACCTACATATTTGACGAGCCGAGCGTGGGGCTGCACCCGCGTGATGTCCACCGCCTGAATGACCTGTTGGTCAAACTGCGCGACAAAGGCAACACGGTGATCGTGGTCGAACACGACCCTGATGTTATTAAGATTGCCGACCACGTGGTAGATGTTGGCCCTCGGGCGGGGAAGCAGGGTGGCACGATTATGTTCGAGGGAGCCTACGCCGACTTATTAAAAGCCGATACCCTGACCGGCACCCACCTCGACCAAGCGTTGCCCATCAAGGCTTCGTTCCGTGCAGCAACCGGCCAACTGCGCATCGCCAATGCCACGGCTAACAATTTAAAAAACGTCAGCGTCAACATTCCCACCGGCGTGCTGACCGCCGT
>DASPHS010000069.1:0-17931 GCA_035629475.1 Saccharimonadales bacterium (SeqCode) | reverse complement strand
ACATGGGGCGCCGAGACGAACTTTACGATTAACCCTAATAACGCACCGGGTGAAACGCGATTCCTGCGCGTAGAGAACAGGCCGAACACCGATGAGTTTGCGGTGGTCTGGGCGGATTACCAGCAAAACCTGTCCGGTAATTATTACGACTTCAGTGCCAATGCCTTTTCTGGCGAACCTGCCACTGTTTTGCAGAATAACCTGAGTATTATTGACGCTACGACCGAAATAAAGACCAAGGTGTTTGATATCGCTTTTGAATCACTAACTGGTGAGTTGATGGTCTGTTACGGTGACGATGGTGGCACGGAGCTCAACTGCAACACCCGATCTGCGGGAACGGCTGGAACGTGGAGTGCGCGTTTTCAGTATACCGCCATGGTGAACGAAACCGAGGAAATCGACATGGCTTCTGACCCAGCGTCGGACAGGATAGCGATATACACCATGAGTAGTACCGCACGTGACGCCGAGGCGGCGATATGGTCGGGCACGGTTTGGGGTACCCGATCGACGCTCGATGCTACGACCGATACGCTCGAAGCCGGTACTATTAACGGTTCTGTGCAGTGGCTCCGCTCAGGAACTACCTCGGCGGCCGTGGTAACTTACGACGACGATAACGCCCTGGGGATTGACTGGGCAACCTATACGGTGGGTGCCGCAGGCTGGGTACTGCAGCCAGATTACGCCCCGGCTTCAGGCGTCTTTAATGCGGCTGCATTGAATGACAAATTTCATATTACCACGCGTAACCCCAATAACTTTACGCACGTGGCATCGCTGATAGTGGATGGCAACAACGACCTGAGCGTGAAACGTCTGACGTTTAACGGTACGGCCTTCACCTGGTCACCAGGCGACAATGGGGCTGCCAGTCACAACGCCAATATGCACACCTCTGGTGGCTGGTCGGCGGCTATTGCCTATGCGTCATACCTTATACCTGCCGTACTGTCGGTCGACATTGTGAATGCCAGCGGTGTCAGCGTGGCCTCCCCATCATATGCGCTGACCAACATAGCATCGACCAATGTGTGTAATAACACCTCTACGGGTTATCTGGGGTCGGCGACCCAACGTATACGCGTATCCAATGGCACCACCACGCCGGGGTGGTCACTAAGTGTTGCGGCTACCGGAGGTACCGCTGCCAAATGGACGGCGACGACCATGACATTCGATTATAACGATGCATCCAACGGTGGTTGTAATGACGGTGCAGATACTGATACCGACCCGGGGCAGCTGAGCTTCGGCGCCTCCGCATCGGGAACGGTCACCCCCGCTGCTTCGTGTACGGATACCGGCGTCATACCTACCAGTACGGCAGGTTTTAGCGAAGGCACCGTAAACAGTGTGACGTTATATAACGGCAACGCTTCGGCTTCGGTGGGCTGCTATTGGGATATTACCCTCATATCAATTTATCAGCGCATACCGGCTTACTTGCTGGCGGGTACCTACAGTTTGCCGCTGACCCTAACGATTGTAGCTAACTAATGAAACGCTTATTGCTCGCTATCACTTGCCTGCCTATGTTCTTGCTGGTGGCGCAGGTGCAACCGGTGATGGCATCGCCCAACACCACACTCAAAACGCAGATTGTAGCACCAGATTGCACCTTAGACACCATTGATAACGGCAGCGGCCCCACGCAAGTAATTACTTGCCCGCCAGAGGCAGTGGATTTGATTGTGACGCCTGACGGCAGTATAGATATCGGCAATGTCAGCCAACCGGCCCGCAACCCGGGCATCCGCCTGCAGTCGCCGGCCCGTGCCGTGGAGCTGACTGATATTCTGGACGATCCGAACATCGTCTCTGATTTGCTGGAACAAAAGAACCGGCAGGGGTGGGATGTATTCCCCCGCCCCTATGCCGGTATGAGTTTTGTGGAAAGTATCGGTATCGCCTTTATTGTCGTCAGTAACGCCCTGCTGCTTGCCGGCATTATTCATTATCGCAGGCGTATTTGGGCGCTGTTCAAACGCAAGCATCGGAAATAGCTATTCGGTTTCGGTAGCAGAGGCCTGGGGGTGGGTAAGCACCTCTTTGATCTCCAGTGCCTCTTCTTCCACTTCTTCGGCAATTTTGAGCAGCCAGGTGCAACCAACGGTAATGGTCACTAATGCCAGGTTGCCAATCATGCTGATGAGTGGCCCAGCAATACTGGCCAGTCCGGCGCCGGATGCTGCCGTCACACTCACCAGACCGAGCATATTAGCGCCACCGTTCGCGGCAAATAACTGCCAGGTTTCTTCTTTGGGCCGACGCCAAGCGTGCAGCATTGTGGGCCATGTCGCCACTAGGTTGGCCACCATCGCTAACACCGCGCCAAGCATTGTCAGGTGCGGAAACAGAGCGATGGTCAACAGGCATAAGCCTGCCGTAGTTAAACACGCCCAATCAGTCGTACCTTCTGGCCGCTGCCCTGCCCGCTTAATCGCGCTCAGCACCAGCACACTGATGTTGCCGAGCGCTGCCAGCCCGTTAAAGATCGCGGCAACGGGCATGTCGTTAATAATAGCCACAACCATGAGGACGCCATTGGCTGCTGCCCAGGCAATCCAGGATGCCAAGCGGGGCTGTGCCCCTTCTTTGGCGATACCTACCATATATCTTGCCGTTCCCCACCACGAGATTCCGGCTCCTATCCAAGCCAATAAATCTAAAACATGCATGAACCCACCCCCCTTAATTTTAAACAGTTTTAATAACACAACCACGCATGAAGCGTGGCAAAAACGGAACCGTAAGCGCTTAGAATAGCAAACCGAACAGCAATTAATTGTAAGATATATTACATACAAGCATAAGCCGTATGTTGTATAAGCGAGTCGTTTTAGCCCTAGGAGCTCACAACTCGGGCGAGGCCCTTGGAGCCAAGCGCATGCAGCACCTGCAATGTTGCTCCAACTGCCTGTCCGGCGCGCTGTACTTCCCGGCCGTCTTCACGACGTGTACGGAGTAGCCCTGACTTCAAGCTGCCTTCGAGCACAAACGCATCTTTCTCGTGCCCTATGTCAAAGCTGGTGGGAATGAGGAGTGCTGCGGCCATGCGGGGGATAATGGAGCGCCCTTGTGGCAGGTGGGCTTCGGACAGTCCAAATTCAGCGTAGCCAATTTGGACCGTGTAATGGCTCTTATCGCCTTGGCTTCTGCCAGGGTTGCTCAAAGAAACAGCAATGCTTGGCGTAAACTCAACCATCGTACGCTCGTTCTGCGAGTATCCTACCGGACGGAGATACTGATCTTCGGCGTGTGTATAGCGCTCTACCGCAGCATGGGTGTACTCGAGGCCACGAGGGTGCTGGATGACTTCAGGTAGCGCAAGTGGCTGCGTCCGAGCAAAGATGTGGTCATCGCCCATGAGCATAAAATCGGTCAATAGTTCTTGGTGTGGTGCGATTGCACGAGAAATTGCATAAGCCATGCGGCAACTATACAACTCAGTTGTATGAAACACAAATAAATGAAACACCACTCATATTGCTATGAATGGTGAATACCGTTGTCGTGCTGGTAAAAGATTATGCCGGGATGCCCTTGTTGACCTCGAACAGGGCGGCGACGTACATGCTTTCTGCCCAGCCAAGCGGGGTGTTCTCGTTGGCTTTGTTGGTGTTCGAGAAGTATAACTCCGGAATCTTACCGTCAACTGTTACGGTGCGGGTAGCCTTTTCCAGATACTCCCAAGCCTTGGCTTCGTCGCCCAGCCGCTGGTAGACGATCGCCAGCCAGGACAAGCCAAAGCACCATTCGGCTTCTTCGGAGTAGCCGTCCTGGTTTTTATTGTAGTAGGCATCGAATTTGTAGCGCATAACGCCCTTCTCTTTTGCCAGGTGGTATACCAGGTTGTCAACGATTTGCTGGGCCATTTCGGGGCTGACGACGTTGTAGGGGTAGATGAGCGATAGCAGTGCCAGGTCGGTAAATTTATTTTCGGATTCGCGTGGCAGCAGCGCGTTCAGTGCGGCGACTCCTCGGTCAATGGCGTCTTGGTCGACGTCAAAACCGCCGACTTCTTGCCACTTCTTGAGCGCAGCTACAACGGCCCCGATAGAACTGGCGTGGACTTCTTCGTTCTCTTCCCACATACCGCTGTCGGCGTCGTGCCAATACTCGACATTACAGATGTAGTAGATGAGCGTTTGCACGGTTTTGCGGTCTTTTTGGTCGCGCAGCATGCTGTGGCCTTTGGCCTCAAAGTCAGCCAACTTGAATAATACGGCACCGACGGCATCGTGCTGTTTATTGCCCCATGACTCCCAAAATTCTTCTAGGGTTTCCGGATTGTAGCGAGCGTGGATGAACTGCCAGGTTTCGAAGGGCTTATTGGTTGTCGCCCAGTTGATTTTGTCGATGTGCTTATCGAAGATGTCCAGTAGTGCGTGGTAGGTTTTGCTGACGACATCCCATTCGTCGGCGTACTCGAAGGCTAGGGCTTCGTATACGTTGTCGCGCAACCAGGCTTTCTCATAGCCGGTTGATACGCTGTGCGAAGATGCCCGGAAGAGGCCCCGGGGCGTGAGCAGGTCGCGTAAATTATCGAGGTGCTGTGCAATTCTTTGTTCGTCATTCATTGGTTAGTTCCCCTGCTTGTGGCTATGGTCGTAGCTGTCGTGTATGGCACGGTCATGGATGTAGCCGAGTAAGGTGTTGATAATAGCTTCTGAGTTGTGGCCGTTGTGGAACTCGGCGCGTATTTCAGCGGCATGCGCTTCCAGTTTGAGGAGTTCGCCCGCCAGCTCGACGTGCTCGGCAATAGTGGGGTCGGTATCTTCCAGGCTGTCGGCAGCATCGAGTAATGCACGTGCGGCCTGTTGCGCCTCGGCGATTGGCCGGGTGCAGCGTTCACACATACCATAATCGCCCAGCTGCAGGATATGCCCACCATAATCAAAGCTTTCAGCTGGTGGCAAACTTGCCAGTACGTCGCGGACAACGCCCGCAGCCTGCTCCGCCGCTGCTGCGACATCAGGATCGTGAGAATGTGTCTGTATCATCTATCCCTACCCTAGTTTTATACGTTACCACCAGTATACAGCAATCTGCTTTTGTTTGTAGATAGTGGTGCAATATCTTATTGCAACAGTACAGGCAAACAAAGTATGGGTAAATGAGAAGGAGGACAGGTAAAGACAGCGCGTGAGCGGAGGGGGACGGGGCGGATGGCCACAGCTTGTGTGCAGCCACCGCCCTCGTCCGCACCCCTACGACATCGACATCATCGCGACGCCTACAGCTGTGACCGACACGATCACCCAGTTGATGCACCATGCAGTCACGTACGCCAGCGTTCGCCACCAGAATCTCATGTCAGCGTTTGCCGACCGGATACGGAAGCGCAGCTTGTGCAGCAAGAACCACATGATCAAGCCGAATCCAGCAACGAGCATCAGGGCGCCGTGCCAGGTGGCATGCTTGGAGCCCCATAGTTCGCTAGCCAGACGGATGTACTGGACGGCGATGTAGGACAGGCTGAGCGCAATGGCTACGACAGCGCCGGGGATGAAGATCCACGAAAGTGCCGAGCCGAGCGTTCCGGAACGTGCGGGAGTGCCCATAATGGAATCCTTCCAGGTTGGTCGTTGGAGCTACATGGGTGTGATTTCCACGGTCATCTGCGCAGGCAGTGCGGCGAGCTCGTACAGCAGGTACAGGGCCTTCATGACGATGAAGTCGAGGGCACAGCCAGCCAGGAGGGCTAGGGTGAACAGTGTGAACAGCGTGAACTTCCTGCCGGACGAACTGTCGGGGTTGTTCACGTAGCGCTGCACGATGTAGCCGAACGGGAAGACGCTCATCAAGTACACGGCGATACATCCCAGGAACATCAGATAGATCCCCCAGTTGCCAGTTGCATTGCGTTCTTCCGCGAAGACAGTCCACAGGACGTCAAGGTTGAAGATGAGCACGTGTCCGACGGGAACGATGATCAGGGTGAAGGCGATGAGGCATGCCGCACCGGCCAAGGCAAAAACGCCAAGTCCTTCCAAGATGAGCTTGGTGCGGTGGTACGGGCGACGGTAGCCGATGCCGGACGTGGTGTCAGGCTGGGCTTCCGCAGCGGTACCGTCGGCTTCGTTGGTGGTGACGGGCTGGTCGGACATGGTGAACTCCTCCAAAGATGGTGGCGCTCGAACAGATTGTAATTACACTTCTGTACTACAGTCGGCACACAGGGCTTGCTGTGTCGGCTGTAGTACAGAAGGTCAACTCCTTCTCAAAGTACAATACCCGGCGAACCGGGCATGTATGTTATTTTTACCACAATATAGCGTAAAAGTCAACGTACCCCTGCGAGCGAACTGCTATACTACAGGTACTAACTGCGAGGAGTAATTATGAGTATGGATTCTACCTATCAGCCACTCTACAACAAGGTCGATGATCTGGGGTATAAAGTGAAGGACGCCCTCGACGACCCCGATAATCCTGCTGCCCAAAAGCTGCGCGATGAAGTACAAAAACTCGAAGATGAGTTTGAAATGGGCAAAACACCACGCGCCCTTGAAGAGCGCGTGAAGTCTATTATGCGTATGATTGATGTTCCCCGCAGCAACCCCAACAGCTTCATGAGTGTCAGCGACGCCGTAGCGTTTTACGATGACTTTGAAGACCTGCGCCGGGCAATCCGCGACCTGCCCTCTTACCAGTAACTACAGAACTATTGACCTTGTGCTTCGTCGATGGCGCTGTTGGCATTGTCCTGGACATCTTCGGTGATGTTGCCGCCGGAGCGGTTGTACGCCATAACGGCAACAATGAAGGCTACGATGGCGACCAAGAGGGCCAGCCAGGTCAGTACCGAGCTTGCGCCCCGTTTATCGTGAACGATCTCGCGTGTAACTTCTGTCATAGTAATCTCCTCGTTAGTATAGGTTTATCTAAACAGTACTGCGGTGCTATTGCAGTAAGGTTGCTTACACCCGGAAATCAGGCAGATACCCTAATTGCCCTTTATAACCAGTAGGTACACGATAAAGCTGGCGAAGCCCAGACACAGCAATAGGATGACGCCGAACACTATGAGCCTTGCCATGAGCATACGGTAGGGCGCGGTATCTCGTGCTTTGTCCTGTTGTTCGGTGGTATGTGACATGCTGCTCCTTTTATCTCATTTTACAGAAAGCCCCCGGGTCGTGCTACCCAGGGGCTCTGCTGCCTGCGCTGCGTTAGCCCAGGCGTACTGCGTCGCGCATCGCGGCGATACCCAAGGCCCACAGTTCCGCCGGCTGACTGGCGTGCTGCCGGGCTGTCTCGGGACGGGCGAGGTCGGCTTCCAGCTGGTCGATCGGATACCATCGGGCACCGATGACTTCGCTCTCCTGGATGGCTACGTCCTCCAGCCGTAGGCCGCGCTCTACCAGCACGAAGTTATCACCAACGGTGCGGTGGCGCCATCCCGTGGGGCCCATTGCCATATCGACTGCCAGTATGCCAGCACGGATGAAGCGTTCAGCCGGCCGGTCCAGCCCCAACTCCTCGGCGGTTTCACGCTGGGCGGCATCGAGGTATGACTCGCCTGCCCCGACGTGCCCCCCAACCGATACATCCCATTCACCGGGCATGATGGTCTTGTCCCAGGCCCGCTGTTGCTGCAGGATATCCCGGCCATTCGTCACCCATACATGCACGTCACGGTGCCAGAGGCCCTGATCGTGGATGACTGCCTTGTCTATGAGCTGCCCGGTGGGTTGCCCATCGAGCGATACGATGTCGAGTAGTTCGTGCTTGCTCATAATGCGGCCCACCTTTGCTCGTCACTGATGCGCTTGAGGTCCCAGCTGTGGTCGACCGCGCGCTCTATGGTACCAACAACTGCGTCCCAGCGTGGGTCTTCGGGCAGCAGTGGCTCACGCTCGGTCCGGCTTTTGCCTGCTATATATGCGGTGGCCTTTTCGGCGTGTGTTGACAGCCGGGCAATACCGCCTAAGCGCGTTACGCGGCCCCTGGGGTCGTTGTAGACAGCCGTAATGCTGTCGATGTGGTCACTTGGTGTTTGGTAGTCTCCTATGCTATCGCTCAGCTCAAAGACGACGTGACCGTTTTCGTCTTCCTCAAAACGGGTTTTGAGTAACTGCCGCCAGACACCTTCGGCGCGGACGATAAGCCCGCCCAGGCGCTCGGACTCAACCCGTCCGTTGACAACCTCATAGCCAGTGTTAGCCAGCTCGACTGCCAGTTGATGTGGTCTCATGTGTTCCATAATTCCAACTCCTCTCAGTGGTTATTGATGGGGTTGGAAGCGCTTCCACAAGTACCTTACCGCGCCTGGGCCATCACTTATAGACAGGGCGTTTTGACTCAATGAAGACTGACTCAAAAGTGTTTGAGTTGACAGGGTCAGTGGCTGCGATACTATGAGCGGGTGCACCACATACAACGCAAAATTCTGAATAAGCTGCTCTACGCCATGACGCTACCCTATGCTGCCATGCGGCCGGAAGGCATAGAAAGCAACCATTACGCCTATCACCTGGAGCAACTGCTGACAGCCGGATTGATTGTTAAACAGGACAAACAGTACTGTCTTACGGCGGCAGGCCTACAGGCCGTTGACCGTATGAGCCAGGAGCAGATGACGCCACGTTTACAACCACATATCGTAACGGCGGTAGACATTACCAACAGCCAAGGCCAGACATTGCTGTTCAAGCGGGCCTTTCAGCCCTACATACATCGCTTGGGGTTCCCGCTGGGCAAAACGCATTACGCTGAAACAGTTGCGCAGGCCGCCACACGTGAACTGCTGGAAAAAACTGGCTTAGGCGACGTGCCCCTGACGCAGCGCGGCATCGTCTATGTGGAGTCGCGCCAGGACGGGGTGACCATCAGCAAGATTCTGTGCCATGTATTCCAGGGCGCGGTAGACGGTACGCCTGATGTTGGGCCGAACGATGTGCACCGCGGTGAATGCTTATGGCTGGATGCGGTCACCCTGACAGACAAGGATGTTATGCCGGGTTTCCTGGCCATTAAGCAGTTGCTGGCAGAGCACGACAGTAAAAACTTATTTTTTGCGGAGCTGGCCGAAGACCTGTAACGGCCGGTATACAATAAAAGTATGGTTACCGCTCGGGCAAAATTAGCGCCTTTACTGCAAGATTTCAAGGAGCGCCGGACGGCCTCGGTAGACTGGGGTGTGACGCTGATGTTCCACTATATGGATGACCTGAAAGAAGGCTATACGACCAGGCAGACAGTGGAACTGACAGGTGTTGGCCGCACAACGGCCATTGCGGTCCATGATGTGCTGCAGCGGCACCAATGCTTGCGGGAGGGCCCGTTGTCCAACCCCTCACGCAAGGTATGGGTGGGCACGCCCCTCTTACCGGAAGTCGGTCAGGTATTTAATAATTTGTTTACAGCCTATGTGGCGCGACGATCGGAAGGTGCATACACGGAGGCCAGCTTTCGCGAGCGAGCTTTGGGCCGGGTTGCTTATGACTATAATCTACCCATGAACACCGAAACGCTGGGTGGACAACATGCCCTCCTGGAAGCGGTTAGCCTGAAGCAGTGGGGCCATCCCGAGGCCGTTACGTATCGGGCACTGACCAGCCTGGCAGTTTGGGAACAGTTATATGTGCCAGGCCGTGAAGACTTGCTCAAGCATGTTATCCAGCCGCCGGCGCATCCTCGTTCTGCACGGTAGCGGTGCGACCACTTAAGCCAAGGGCGGCCACAAGAAGTACACCGAGCTTGCCTAAGCGCTCATTGTATAAAACGCCGATTGTTGTATAGTAGACAGGATGAAAAATCCTGATGTCAGCGCGACGGTCTATGCTATGGCGCGCGAGATGGCGGCCACCTATACCGGTGACTACGTGCCGCCAACACCAGATGACTACAGTAATCTAAGCCCTGAACAGGTTGCTACCGAGTGTTACGGTCTGTACGAAAATGCCGCCGAGCGGCTGATGTACGGGGCGCGTGATTTACCGCACTACCGCTATGCGCTGACACGGAAAGTACAGGCCGAGCGATCGTCGATGCCCATAAGCTCAGCGGTC
Organism: Saccharimonadales bacterium (SeqCode); assembly: GCA_035629475.1. GTDB lineage: Bacteria > Patescibacteriota > Saccharimonadia > Saccharimonadales > UBA4665 > JARIHD01. The sequence goes on along the minus strand of DASPHS010000069.1, from coordinate 7,909 downwards.
CTCCGGGGCTGTTTCCAGTTTGAGACACGGCTGGCGCGGTGCCTGGACCGCCAAGAAGACCCCAATCATATCTATGACCGCAACCGACTGCCAGCTATGGTGCTGGCTGACGATGATGGCCCTTTTGCCTACCAAAAAGGCGATGGCTTTAGCGGTGTGGTGGCATGGCGTGCTGGCACGCTCACCACCCAGGCTGGCAAGCGTGCCATACCGGCTGGCTCTATCTTTGACATGGTCTATGGCTGGCTGAAGGACAACGACGCCCCCTATTGGGAAGAAGACCCCCGGAAGGCACTGCTCGGCAGCAAGTACAATACCGGCCTGGCTGTACTGCGCATGGCATCCATGCCCGATGATGCGCACTTTTTGCGGTTCACCACCCAGTACCTCCCGCCACGCGTGCGACGAGTAGTGGCACATGACGCGGCTGACCTCGTCGAGAAAAAACATCCCAACGCCAGCTTTCGGTCATATGCCGAAGCTGGCATGCGGCTGACTGCCCTGCAGCTGGAGCGGCGCGTCGGTGCCTTGCTGCGTACTGGCCGCGCGGTGACACTCTAAGTAACAGCAATATCATTAAAACGAGCAAAAACTAGACTTAAAAATTGCTGTTATATAAGCGCATACTGAAAAGATAAACAAATGGAGGGTGGGAATGAATATCAAACGTTATGGCAGGGCTCTCGCAGCCGTGCTGTTAATTGCTGCACTGATGGTGCCGCTGCGGCCGGTCTCGGCAGCCAGTAACACCATAGATGGGCGTATATATTACGACCAAAATAATAATGGCCTGCAGGATAGTGGCGAACCGGGTGTGCCAGATATTTTGGTGAGCTATGGCTGGGGCGCCGGGCAGAAGACGGCCCTAACTGATAGCAATGGCGACTACGCCATCACAAACACTACGGGCACTGCGCGTGTAACAGTTCATTCCGGTTGGTTGCGGTCTAACTGTAACACCATGAACTGCGCAGTGGGTGCAGCGGGTGGCAACGACTTCACTACCAACAACCAGTGGATTACGCTCGGCGCGGTCAATGGCGCAAATGGCGCTACGCTGAACACTGGCCTCGTGCCCGATTGGGGCGGTACGTACCCTATTCCTGCCACACCAGCCACGGCTGAAATAGATATAGCCACGCGCCTGACATATGTGAACGGCTGTAGCGTGGCTGAAAAAGTCTGTGCCCCGGAAGATACGGCCAAGATATATTTGTCGTTCTTTAACCAAGGCACGGAGCCTATCAGCGACCCGCGCTTTGTGGTGGACTTGCCTGTTGGGCACATTTTGAACGAGGGCGACAGCTGGTTCAACCCAGCTGATGTATATAACGTCTACTATCCGGGCGCCGACCAGGTGTCAGTGGTCGAACCGTTTGATTCTGCCAAGGGAACAGGTGTGTACCAGCTAAATGGAACGATTCCTGCCGGGGCTATTGCCTCAGTCGGCTTGTCCGCTACAGTGGAGGCTTCGGCTATCGATAGCCCCCTACCCTATGCCAGCTACGACCCCTACGACAAGCAGCCGTTTGTGAGCGTATTGAGCATTAACGAAAGTGGCGACCGTGACTCATCCTTTTGTGAGCGAAACGGCGGCACCTGGCGAATCGGCAGCTGTGCCATTGCTCACCAGGGAGTCCACAATAAAACAGTAGGCCTGGACCACACTGATGTGACGGGTTGGAGCGTGGCAAACGCGACCCCGTACACTGCCCGCTCATATGACCTTGCCCTCCAGGTGCTACTGCCTGACGGCCAGCCAGATACAATGTTGGCTGATGCGCCAGTCGACTTCTGGCTCCGCGTAACCAATCAAAGTGCCGGCGAGGCCGGTGTGCGCAACGTCAAGCTGGTGGGCTATGTACCAGCGGGCATGACCTTCGATGTTGCCGATAACCCCGGCTGGGTGCTGGAATCGGGCCAGCCAGTAACGTATATGACAGCGCAGCTGCTGCCTGGTCAGTACGAAGATGTGCCCCTCAAACTCCGCACGGCTACCACAGCTACTGCCGATGATAACGGTACGCCTGCACTGAGCTTTGGCGCTGAAATTGCCAGCCAGCAGCAAATTACCGCTTCCAGCAGCGGCACCTATCTGAACGCCGTGGACGCGGATTCCACACCAGACACCAATGCTGCAAATGATGGCACGCCCATCAATGATGAAATTGGTGGTTCCCTGGGCGGCACACCTGATGACGAGGATGACGCTGACTTCAGCGCCCTCTTGATTGGTGACATCGTAGCGCCCAACGCACCAGGCAACCTGACAGCGGTCGGCGTGAGTGACGCGCAGATTGACCTGAGCTGGGACGTTGCCACCGATAACGTGGGCGTAACTGGCTACAAAGTCTACCGCAATGGCGGCTACCTCCAAACGGTAACCGGTACGACCTTTAGCCACACGGGCCTGGTGGCGGATATGCCCTATGCCTATACCGTAAAGGCCATTGATGCTGCTGCCAATACCAGCGACGCCTCAATGGAGGTAATCGCTACGACGCACTCGCAGTTCGTGGTCAACCGTGACGTGGAAAGCGCGCTTACCGGTTGGACTGACCTATGGAACGCTGGCTTTACGACGCTCAGTCGTCCGTCTGGTGACGCCCATAGTGGCAGCTATGCCATTCGCGCTGACAGCAGTAGTGCGACCTCTGTGCAAGGCGGCTTTAACAACTACGCCACGTCCATGCGTTGGGTAAGCAGTACAGTGGCTGATAAGCCATATACTGCTTCGGCTTGGGTGAAGGGCGGCGGTGTAACCGGTCTGAACATATGTGTGCGTTTGACTGAATACACCAGTAGCAACGTCAATGTCGGTGCTACCGAAACGTGCAGTCAGGCCTTCAATAACAACTGGCGCCAGATAACACACACCCGGACGGTGAGTGCTGACGGCAACTCGTTGGCAATGGCAGTCTATGCTGGCAATCTGCGGAATGACCGCTATCTGCTGGCTGATGACTTCAGCCTGATTGCTCCGAACTAGTATCTGGCTGTTGCTACAAAAACGCGCTCGCTATGAGCGCGTTTTTGGTATTATCGGTACATGTCACATCCAGAAGCGCCCAATCTCAGCCAATTACACGCAGAAGCCCGCAGTCGTATGACTGATTATCAGATTGCTGAATATCTTGCCCACCAATGGGCTGGTCAACACAACATGCTAGGTATAGACAGTGTCCCTGCTGGCGCTGGTGCATTGTTGGTGGTTAACAGCGGTGTCGTGGCGCACGAGCGGCCAGATGACGAATTACAACTTGAGCAAGGAGTTCTGACGCGCAGCGTGCGCTTTGGTTCCCTGACCGCCTATGCCGACCTGGTAGGTTTATGGCCCGACGGCAATCAGGGCCAGGGTGATGCAGCGCTGTACAGCGTGCGTGCGCCCTTTGTGCCGCAGCCAATGACTGACGCCATGCCGTTTACTGACGCCGCTATGCAAGTCGTCGAAGCGCATAAGGGCCTCACGCTCGATACAAGTCACCATACGTATGCCGCGCTAGCTCACCTGGCCGTAGCGGAAGGTGAAATTTTGTTAGCCCCACCCTTGCCGTACCATGAAGTCAAGGTATTAGTCACGCCGGATAGCAAGATACGCACACATACGGTTGCACTGGTACGTCATCGGAAGGAGCGAGACCTTACCTTGGACGTGAGCGGCCCGGTGTATTTGGAACTGGGGCCACGCCACTACGTTCGCATAACACCGGACGGCATGTACGCGACACCCGATGGCAAGCAGGTCCGCGTGGAGGCTACGGTGCCGGCAGATCAGCCGGCGGCACTTAACCAAACGCGCACAGTACCGATGGGCACCCGGCTCGTTGGACATCCGGACGGCCTTATCGCACCGCGGGGTGTATCACCCGAAGATGATACCGTTGCCCGGTACGGCGGCTACAATCCTACGGTAAATAGCGCAGAGGCTTTCCCGCTCCTTGATGATAAGCCCTGGAGTAATGTAACCGACAGGTTCCTTGATAAATATAAGCGAGAGTTGCGTGATAACATGCCTGCCGAGAACGCTGCTCTTGAAGCACAGCTGGTAGCCCAGGCTAGAGCAACCATTGAAAACAAGCTGAAGGGCAACCTTATGCACCGCCTTCCGGCGGGCAGCTTGGCTGTAGCTACCATGCTGGGCGAGCTGCCACAGCAGCCTGTACCTGGGAATCAGGTAACTGCCTCATCTTTTGCGTAAGTACTAGTACAGTGGCTTGCTAAGGCCCGGAATGTAGTCGACGACAGGCTTTTGGGGGTTGACGAGCATTTCGGTAAAGCTCGGGTCGCTTGCAGCATAGTGTTGCAGTATCTGCTCGCCTGTTTGATACACGAAGGCGGATTTGAACTCCGGAGCGTTCGGACCGTGCTTTACGTGGCGGTCATATACCAGTTTAGAATGCTCTAGAAAGCCTTCGGGGTATTCACTGTCAGCTACGTGGGCAATGTTAAAGCCAAGCGCCCGGGCGCCAACCTTTGCAAAGCGGTCATTCGTACGGCTGCCAACGACTTTCATTTCCGTATAGGCATGCAAGCCGTTCAGCCCGATATACTGGGCGGTCAGTTTGTGTGACTCCTGGATGTCTTCCAGGGTGAGGCTATGCCGGCCCAGTGGCGGGATGCTGATATCCAAATAGGGGTCACCGCGGCGCCATGAGACACCGGTTGTAGGGTCTTCATAATCGAAGGGCAATTCGGCGGCCGTCAAAAAGAATACGCCCAGCAGTTTGCGCTGGTGTAATGTGGTAGGATCAAGGCCGCCGCCCTGCTCTTGACGGGTTTGCTCCAAATCACCCCAGCCATTGCGGAGGTCTTTCCTGATAGCCCGTTTTTCCTTGAATGACTCAAACATAGGTATATTATATTAACATGTTTATGCTTATTAGTCAATATATGCTGTAAGGCTATTGCTGCTGGCCAATAGGGGTCACGTAGGGCTCAACAGCAAATTGTACCCACTCCCCTGCGGCCGTTGGTGGCGGTAGCTTAAGGGCGACACCACCAAAGAATTCCCGGCGGGCACCCGTTTCATGAGCCGCAGCGGATTGGCCCAGTTCGGGCAGGAGTTTGCTCATGTTGTCGTGGTTCCATGACAGGCCGTACAGCTGGTCGGCCCCGGGGATGCCCAGCGCGCGCCGCGTATCAGCAGACACATCTACGGGCGCAAAAGGCTGCGCCAGGAGTGTACGCTCCAGCCTGGGTATATATGTGGCCAGTTCACCAGCGGGGTCAGTGGTTGGTATTTCAAAGGTAAAGTACCATTCCATCTGCGGCGCTATATCCTGGTAGCGGGCCGTAAGTTCGGTCGTGCGCATACTGGCCAGCTGGCCAATGCCCCGGCACAATCGCGCGGCTTGCTCTTCTGCATATTCCGGCCTGCGAGGCTGGAGTGACTGTTCGATGGCCATGCCATTGGGCACGGTGGCATAGAATGGTCCTGGAGATACGGTAATCCGGTTGTACCCCAGTAAATATGCTGCGACAATATTGGCTTTCAGGGCTCTTGGGCCCACGCCGGCATAGTCCAGCCCTGGCGTGTAATTGTTGTGAATGTCCAGTACCTGGGCCGCAGGGCTGCCTTGTGCATTACCTGGCCATGCCAGATTAGCGGCCGCCGCTACGGCATCAGGATTATCTGATTTCAAGCTGCCCGGGTATTCGCCCATGATTTGCTTAGATCCGCAGGCCCGCTCACCCTCTGCGGCTGCCTCGGGATCGGCAATGCGCGTGTGGACATTGGGCCAACCCTGGCCGTGTACCGCCACAACAGTGGCCTTGCCAAGTTCTTCATTGCCATGACTGCCACCGAGGACGTACAACTGGGTTAATTGCTCACTCATGCTTCGAGCGTACACTGGTGCATATGCGTACGCTGTATAGTTCTTAACATGTTTAGCCCTGCTCCAGCGTAGGGAGCAGGATTTTACCAATCATGCACCACATTTGCGCAACTATCCAGTATACTGGGTGGTAAGTATGAGTGTCCATGAAGCAGACCCGATGCCCTTCCTCTTTAATCTTGAGCTAAGCCCTGCCGTGCGGCTGCAGAACGGAGTCGAGGCGGCGCTCCACGTACTGGACATGGGTGAAAGTGGTGCCACAATCGGCAGTATCTCCGAAGCCTCAGGTATCCATGATACAAAAGTGGGCAGCTTGTTGGCTATTTTAACCAAAGGCGGTTACGCAACTGTTACCCGGCAGCCAAGCTACAAGCAGTGTGTAGCGATGCCCAAACTGCATGCTGTGGGCAATGGCTACAACAGCCTGCTGTGCGAAGTATTGGCCGATGAACTCCCTGAATCGCTTCAGCCAGACGAAGTTCGCCGTATGGCCGTGGCTCGGCTGGCACTGGGCTACGAGCTGGAGGCACCACGCTATGATGAACCAGCGGTTCTGAGTGCGGCAGCCGCGGAAGGCATGGGTTCGACCACCGGTATTTTGTACCGGGCGCTTACCAGCCTGGCAGTTATGGGCGGCAAGCAGCATGTCGTGGAGCACGAAGTACGCAACCGGGTACAGGAATGGGGCCTGCGTCAGTAAGTGTTACGAAGCTTCGGCGGCCCACCGCGCATAATGATTTTAGTGCAGTATTTTGCGCATTAATCCACTATACTGTATGGCAAGTATGCGTACCCCCGAAGCAGATCCCATGCCCTTGCTTCTAGAAATAGAAAGGAATCCTTTAATGCGGTTGCAGTACGGCGTCGAAGGGTTATTCCATGTTTTGGACATGGGGAACGAGGGTGCGACCATTACGAGCACCGAAGAGGCATCGGGTATTAACCACACCCGTATAAGCACCTTCTTCTCCATTCTTGATGCCGGTGGTTATGCTGCAGTGGCCCGGAGCCACCGAGGGCGCTACGAGTGCGTAGCTATGCCACCACTTAAGCCTGTGTGTAATGGCTACAATGACTTATTGTGTGAAGTTGTGGCCGAGGAGATGCCGCAGCGCCCTGAACCCGCTCGGCTGCGACAGCTAGCGGTAGCTCGTCTGGCCGTGGGTCAGGGATTGCAGGTGCAAAACTACGAAGAAGCGCACGTACTGGACGTTGCCGCTAAGGAAGGCATGGGTTCGCCTGCGGGTATTCTATTTAGGGCCCTGAGTAGTGTAGCGCTCATGGCGCGGCGCCAACATGTAGTGGAGCGGGAGGTGCGACAACGGGTGCAGGATTGGGGAGCTCGGCGCAAGTAATGGGGGCACCTACTTCAGAGGCATCCGCTGTCCTACGGGCGTTCCGCACTAATCGGGCTGCCACTATCGGTGCGGGAGTGCACAGCATGTTCAGGCTCCTGGATGCCCTGCCCGCCGGCCTCAAGACAGGCGTCATCATGGAACAGACCGGGCATACCCGGGCGGCGACGTTTGGAGGCTGCCAGGCACTCGAAAGCGAGGGCTGCTTGACGTCAGCTATTTTGGACAGGAAAGTTGGCACCAGCTCTCGCCTCTGGACGGGCACGCCCAAGCTGGAGGTCGTGGCTGGCTGCTACAACGACTTGGTGGCCACTATTATCTCTCCGGAAATATCAGAAATTGCAGGCAGACGGCTCGACGGCAGAGCCATCCGTACGTTGGCTCTGGGACGTTTGGCTACTAGCTTGCGGATCAATGTGCCACCCACAGATGAGACTGCACTCTTTCAGGCGATGCCCGAACGGCTGGGGCACCCGCACTCAGTGGTGAATAGAGCGTTGTTAAGTTTGGCTGAGGTTGAAGGCGTGGATCAGTTTGTGCGGAATGGGATTTTGGCGGCTGGCAAGTAGCGCTCAATCGCTACATCTCTTTTTGTAGCGTGTACTGCTGATTGTCGTGCAGCAATTCGTAAACCATATTCTTGCGCTCAACCACAATCTTCCAGCCTTTTGCTGAGGCGATGTCAAAGAACTTTTGGTCGGGGTTAAAAGCTATGGG
>DASPHS010000068.1:0-13424 GCA_035629475.1 Saccharimonadales bacterium (SeqCode) | reverse complement strand
AAAAGAGCTGGTACTGAGGAGATTGTTGAAGTTCCGGACTATTTGTACCTGGGCGAGGCCATGGAGATAGGTCCCGTTGCAAAGATAGATGCTCGTGATAGGGCATGGCTTGAAGTCTATGGGCTGCGCTGGCCGGAGCCCAAACACGAAGCAGCTTGGCTGAAGGAAGTAAATGAGCAGCTCGCTCTGTCGAGTGCATCAGCACACCGCGTTGAAGGCGCTACCGTAGGGGCCCGCATCGAGCAAAAAGACGCAATCGTGAAGGCTCGTCACTTTATGCTTGACCTGTTGCCTGCCCTTGCAGGTGCTAAAGAAGACATATTGGCACATAGCAGATCCAGGAACTCGTTAGTAGCAGGAGATCACATGCTTGGCGTGCTACGGATGTTTAGTAATGTGGAGGGTATCGCTAAGCAAATCGCACAAACCGGTATGATCCTGACGCGTACGACAAGTACTATCACGCGCAATATGCTTGGTACGGAGAAGCTTGGGTTTAATGTAAAACGCGTGCTTGATAGTGGCGGAGTAGCAACATTCTCCTCCTTTAGCCCGGAGGCAATCGCCGAGAGACTCCAACCTATGTATACGGCATTGAGGGTCTGGGGCGTACCTAATTACAAAGAGGTCGTACATGCATACATTGAGCGCCAACCGGTAATTATAAATTACAGATCAGACAAGACACGGCTGATTGCCCGGATTCTCAGCTCACTTGTTACGCGTACGGATATCGGGGATAGCGTACAAGCCAAGCTTATCAGTCTGTATGCAGCCCCTGCCGTGAACCTTGCGCATGCCTACTCGGAAACACAAGGCCCTGTGAGCTTCGAAGCATTCATGGCAAAGGTGCGAAAAAATATCAATGCCGATAGAAGTGCACTGCTCTGGGAGCTCCTGCAGAAAGATTCAGGCGACCCGGTCACTAAGATTCTGCTACGCAGCTGGCCGGTACGTGACCCGGAGGCGTTGCGCTGGGCCTATGATCGCCACAAGAGAGCTACCGGTCGTCGGCGGGAGCATATAGACCTGGAATGGCAAGGACGGGCAGCACTGGGAGACGAAGCGACTGATGCGGCATACGAAGCGTTCCGACGTGCCACAGAATCCCCACCCCTCAGTGCCGAAGAGCTGGACGAATTAGACAGGCGTATTCGGTTGGGTAGCATTGCCAGTAAGCACATCGAGGTCTTGCGCCGTGCCGCACCTTTAGAGCCTTTTGAAGACGCAGAACTTGAGACCACCGCAGCAAAAGGTGTGGCTGCGCGCAAGGCCCTGGTAGTCAGGCACCTGGGAATGGTGATTGCCTATGCGGATTACCGCAAGTATGGAGCAGAAATACAGGCTGAAATAGCGGCAACGGCCAACTTACACCTGGTTAAGGCAGCTGCCGCTTATGACCCGCAAGCCGGTAAATCGTTTGCTGATGTAGCAGATGAGGCTATTTCGATGGCACTGAGCTTGCCACGCCTGCACCCTAAGGGCTACAGCGTAAATGACGATGCTGCAGCGTAGCTGAATCATGAGTGAACTACGGGCAGGCATCCTACAGGCCGGTAACTGTGTTGAGGGTGATGCCCTGCTGTTTGCGCGGTTAGATCGCGGCGAAGGCACGCCCCAACTAGCCAGCATGGCAGTAAAGAGCTGTCTTGGTTGCAGCCAGCTGGAGACATGTGGCCAGCCAGAGCGTCTTGCAGAGAACACTGAGCGACTACTCGGCCGGGCCCTGGGTAGTACGGTGATTGCCGGTACGCAGGCAGGTATGCCTGAGGGCGTAGCAATAGCGCCCGCCCCAATGCGAGGTGCAGACAGGCATGCCAAGCTGGAGGAACTTGCATACCGTACCGAGACCGTGGAAGACCGGCTGGACGCCCTCCGATTGGCACTTCGTACTGAGGTGATTAAAGCCAATAGCGCGACCCTGCGTGATGCCGAACCGCTGCTGGCCCGTGCCCTGTCTATGGTGGGTGATAGTCAAGAGGGGTCGCAGGCTACTGCCGACGAGAAGGCTATGCGGAAATTTATGGTAGCAGCCGTACAGTTCTGTAGGCTTGCCGGGCTGGACTGTCCAGCCCACGAGCTGCGCGACCTGTGCCGTTTGTACCTGCAGGACATCAGCGCTATGCAGGCGGCATCAGTTAATAAACCACATGCGCAGCGTCTTGCTATATACAACGGGGCGGCTGTCGTTGACAGTGTCCGCATCGCTGTGACCGAGGAAGGACTCAGCGGTAGCGTCGGCAACCGGATACTCTCCATGTATCCGGTTGACCCAGTAGGCAAGATTCGGCAGATAGCAACGCAAGTAGGCACGTTCCGGAGCATTACGGAGCCTCTATTGCGCCAAAAGTACGACTTCACTGGTGAAATCACCAATAATGCCGTAGAGGTGGCCTGTATGGAGATGGCGGATCCTGGCAAATACTTTGCGGACCGCCTGGCACAGCTGCAGCGCCTACGGAGGGCGTATCCCTACATGGCGTCACATCCCCGCAACAAAAATGGATTGTTCCGTATGCGTGATTCGGTGGAAGTATCGAAAGCACGGGCAGATCGAGCCGAACAACCTCCCGAAGTGGTTACCTTTGATGCTGAGTCACCACGCAGAGGACAAGGCATGCTGCTAAAGGTATTGGCAAAGCGGCGTATCGGCGGCATCGCAACTGAAGGGACGCCCTCGTTGGATGACTACGAAATGGCACGGCAGCTATTAGCCAACAAGCATGTCCTCGGCATTGAGGACGACGAGGTTACTGTAGCGTACGGTACGCTCGTACATTGCATGGTACGCCTGTATAACGAGGGCTTGCCTGAAGGCCAGCAACTTGATACCAGTGTGCGCAGTATTGCCGAATTACTGACTATGTATAGACGTAACGTTACTGAAGTATCTGATATCGCCCCCAATCAGGCCGAAGTCATTGCCAGCTTGCTGCCAGCTCGTCATTATGAAGACCTGCTCGACCAGTACGATGAAAAGACGAGCTTTACCGTAGCCCAGGTACATGAACTCATTCTACGGAACAGGAGCAACGTTGAGGGCGCGCTGGCAACTGCGGCTGATATGGTAGAACGGCTCACGCAGCAGTACAAAGGCCGGCTCCGGCCTTCATTCATACGGGCGCTCATGGTAATGAAAAACCTCGATGAGGCGGTCATCACTGCAGCCGCAGAGGGTGCTATCACGACACTCGCGGACACTGAAGGACATGTACGGAAGTTGCTGCCTGAGGTAACCGATAGTTTTATCCGATACTTTTATACACATACCAAAAATCCCGAACGTAAATCGCACGAATGGGCACGGCGTGTGCGGATTGCACTTGATGCGTACCCGGATGACCATCGCGTTAAAATGTGGGTTATCGGCATCGTATTGCGTGACCATGAGCGTGGCGCGGGCAGTGGCCGGCGCTACACGGACCAGGAAATCTTTGATGCAGTGGATGGTTACCTGCTCCGGTGTGACGAACTGGCCGCAGATGCTCAACGACGCAAATTCAAATTAGCAGACAAAATGATAATGCAGTGGGCGTCACATAATTCTAAAACGTACCATACCTCATTAGATAAATTCAGTGCATCCCATGAAGTGATTCTTGAGGAGCTGGCACGACATGGCGTTTACGACATCTACCCGGAGGCGCTACACGCTATAGCCTTCAACATTGTTGATACTACTAAAATTCCGAGTCGAATCGTAAAGTTTTTGCGCATCCGGAGCGAGCTGGCTGACCTTGTTGAAGGCAATCGCCATGTCCGCAGTTGGATGATTGACAGTAGTGCGACTATCCTTAACCTGCGCTGGTCCAAGCAACGCCTGAGGCGATTGATTACCTTAAGTCGGTCGGGCATATTTGATCGGCGAAATAAAGAACTGGATGATACCCGGGGCGCTCAGGGCGCGGACACCTATGACCGCCATCAGCACATCAACCCCGACAAATCTACTGCTGAGGATGCTGCAGTCGCTCAGATGTCACTGGACCGCATTATTACGTCCCTGCCCATACATGAGGCCGCCGCCATGCGCCTGATTGCTGGGCAAGAAACTGCATTTGAGGAAGAAGAAATACTCGAAGCACTGGGTGTTACAAGCCTTGATGAGTACGTAGAAGATGTACTGTTACCCAAAATCCAAATAATGCTGACAAAATTCCCCCCATCACCATAAGCGCTATGCTACAATAACAGCAAATGGTGTTAGCAAGGGTTTCTAAACCGAGGGAAACGGTTCACGGAAAGAAGCGTGCCGGTCGTCATCACGACACAGGTAATACGCACTACGGCAAGACGTACTGGCCGTATTTACCAATGGTCATGCTCGTGGTCTTCGGTTTTTACCTGAGCAGTACCTGGCATGCTGGCAAGGCCGTTTTGGGTTATGCCACTAACGTTAGTACTATCTCGTTGCTACAGGAAACAAATATTCAGCGTGGCGCGAACAGCATGGGTGCCCTGACCATGAACAGCAAGCTATCTGCTGCCGCCCAGGCAAAAGCCAATGACATGGTCGCCCGCAACTACTGGTCACACACTGCTCCAGATGGCAAACAGCCCTGGCAGTTCATTAGCGACGCCGGTTACGTATATGCCACCGCTGCCGAGAACTTGGCTTACGGGTTTGATTCCAGTTCGGCCGCCATGGCTGGATGGATGAATAGCGCCGGCCACCGGGCGAACATATTGAATGCCGGGCTTACGGAAGTAGGTTTTGGTATCGCTAACTCTGCTAATTATCAGAATGTCGGCGAGCAAACGGTTATTGTGGCCATGTACGGCAAGCCGCAGCAAGTAGTAACGCCCAATTCAGCCCAGTACGGTACTTCACCTACGGTAACCGCTCGCGTCGGCAATCCCACTACCAAGAAAGCTGAAACACCAGCCCAGGCAGCACCCGCAACCCCTGAGGCAACCCCAACACCAGCCGCTGAGACCCCTGCCCCGGCTGACACCACACCGACAACGACCAAAGAAGATACTGTCGTACCTGACAGCAAAACTGCCGAAGCTGCCACACAGAACCTTGAAGCCCGCCAAGTGGCCCGCATCGATGTATTGACCAATGGCAACGCGGGTAGGGCGGCAGGTGCACTGGCTATCATTGCGCTGCTGTGTGTCGCGCTGTTCTTTATTCGCCACGCCCGCCTGTGGCACCGCCTATTGGTAAAAGGCGAAGGATTTATCATCCACCATCCATTCCTGGACACTGCCGTCGTGGCTGTAGCTGTAGTCGCCGTACTGTTGTCACAGACCACTGGCTTCATCCGCTAGGTTCGGAGCGCTGCCAGATTTACAATTTGATAATAATATGATATAGTATATATTATGAATGAACTGGGCGTGCCATATCCTCTATCGAATGCGGCGTTTGCTCAGCGCAGAGCTGCCATTGTCCCCTCTCTGGAATATTTTGGCTTCAATGAGCCGGCGGCAATCTTGGCAGGCACCGGCGCGCTGGCACTTGCGGGGATTGATGCGCATGTTCCTGGTATCGGCGCGACTGCTTTTGATCTTGATGTAATAGGATACTATCCGCTCGATCGCCACTATACTGCCCTACAGCTGAACCAGATGCGACCAGACACCATCTTGCCAACGACGCTCATGTCTGTCGCCGAAAATCCTCTGGAGGACGGTATGCCAGATGGTTTTCTGAGAGAGGCTATCGGCAGAGCTGTACAGGGCGCAGATGAGTGGCAGTGCCGCGTACTCCATCCGGCTGATGCTGTAGCGAGCAAGCGCGGGCGTGGTGACGTGAAGGACATTGTAGGCGTGCTGCACGGGCATATCGTTGCTTATACCGAGGATCATCCTTTGATCCATGACCCTGCCTGGCGCACCCAAATCAGCCGAATGATGCCTTATTTAAGCTATGCCGTCAGGGCCAGAGCTAGAAGCCGCAGCTTGCCGGAATGGGCCTACCACTTGCACGGCACTAACTTTGCCCACCCCGCTTTCGACGACCTGACCGCCACACTGTAACTTCTGAGTTTGCTATTGGACTTTGACGTTCTCGTCACCGACCAGGCTGCAGAGCTGCTTGATGAGCTGCGGTTCTTTGGTCACGCCGCCAGGCAGCTTGATGACCTGTTTGGACTCGCCCAATACCAGTACTACCTCTGTTTGGCCACGTGCAGCGTCGATGGTCTGCTTGAGCGTCATAAGCAGCGTTTGATTACCGCTGTCTGCTAAGCGGATGTATACCCGCTCGGGGAGCTTCTGGCCAAGCCCTGAAGGCTTGGGCTTTGGTGGCTCCTTGGGCTTTTTAGCCTCTGGATCTTTGCCCTTGGTTGCGGTAACGGCGGCAGCTGGTGAGTGTTTACTGCCCGGCGGACGCATCTTGCGGCCGGTCGCTTGGTAGGCTTGGGCTTGCTCGCCAGTAATCTCCCGGGCGTCATCTACCAGAATCTTCACCTCTTCACCCAGGTTACCTTCACGGTCTTTGGCAGACACCTTGCCACGAGCCAGGATAACGCGGTCACGCTCCCACAGGCCGGCAGTCTGCTGGTAGGCACCGGGGAACAGAATCAGTTCCAGCTCGGCATGCTTGTCTTCCAGCTTCACGAACGCCATCTTGGCACCGTTCTTGGTGGTAATTTCACGGACGTCATTGATAGCACCGCCCACAACCACACCGCGGCCTTCGTGTTCAGGTATCAGCTGACTCATGTCCATGCTCTGCTCTTCCAGGTAGGTCTCGAACATAGACAGCGGGTGCTGGCTCAAGTACAAGCCCAGCAGCTCACGTTCCCACAGTAATTGCTCGCGCGGCGTAAATACAACGGCAGCCTTCTCCATGATCAACTTGGATTTAGCACCGGCAGCGTGCTCCTCGATGAGGTTGCCGAACAGGTCGGTCTGGCCACTGTTGCGTTCCTTTTGCAAACGCTGTGCGTAGGCTAAGGCGACGTCCAGGTTGTGCAGCAACTGGGAGCGGTCGCCAAAACGGTCCATAGCGCCGGCTTTGATCAGACTTTCCAGGTTCTTGCGGTTACAGATGCGTACGTTCACCCGTGACAAGAAGTCTTCGATATCAGTAAAGTCACCATCCAGGTTACGGGCCCGCAAAATCTCATCGACTGCTCCGGAGCCAACGTTCTTGATGGCGTTCATCCCAAAGCGGATGTCGGCCTTGGGGTTGTTGTCTTCGGTCTTAACCACGGCAAACTCGTGGAAGGATTCGTTGACATCGGGTGGCAGTACGTTGATGCCCATGTGCTGACACTCAGCAATCTCGATAGCCAAGCGGTCAGTGTCATCGTAGTCACTGGTCATAACGGCCGCCATAAAGGCTGAGGGGTACCGAGCCTTCAAATAAGCTGTCCAGTACGCAATAAGGCCATAACAAGCAGCGTGTGACTTGTTGAAACAGTACGCCGCAAAATCTTCCAGCTGCTTCCAGAAGCGCTCCATCAGGTCATTCGGGATACCGGACACTTCCAGGGCGCCGCTGATCATTTTGTCCTTCATTTTGGCCATCAGGTCGATCTTTTTCTTACCAATCGCCTTGCGCAAAGTATCGGCCTCACCACCGGTAAAGCCACAAACTTCCTTACTAATCTGCATCACCTGCTCCTGGTATACCAGGACACCATAGGTGTTCTTGAGGGAGTTCTCCATACTATCGTGCGGGTAGATGATCTTTTTAGTACCGTGTTTGCGGGCAATGAATTCATCGATGAACTGCATAGGGCCCGGCCGGTACAGGGCCACCATAGCGATGATGTCTTCAAAGACCGTCGGCTTCAGCTCCTTCAGGTAGCGCTTCATACCTGCGGATTCCAACTGGAATACCCCGGTCGTGTCACCACTTCCCAACAGCTCGTAGGCACCCTTGAAGTCCAGTGGAATAGACGCCAGGTCAATCTCCTCGCCATACACGCGCTTAATAATACGTAGACAGTTCTTGATGATCGTCAAGTTGGACAGACCCAAAAAGTCCATCTTCAACAGGCCGAGCTCTTCCACCTGGCCCATCGGGAACTGCGCTGTTACCACACCCTTTTGTGCCATTTCCAACGGCACGAACTTTACCAGGTCGTCAGGGGCGATAATAACACCACAAGCGTGTACGCCATGACTGCGCACGGTACCTTCCAGAATCATCGCTTGGTCCAGCACCTGCCGGGAGACATCGTTGCCAGCATATTCACGAGCCAGGTCCATGTCTTCCTTCAAAGATTTGGCCAAGGGAATGTGCTTACCCTGCACTGGTTGCGGAATCATCTTGGCCAAGCGATCGGCATCGGCATACGGCACTTGCATCACACGGGCTACATCGCGCACGGCGTTGCGAGCGAACATCCGGCCAAAGGTTACAATGTTAGATACGCGGTTGGTGCCGTATTTCTGCACACAGTACTGAATCACTTCTTCACGGCGGGTATCCTGGATGTCGATGTCCACATCGGGCATAGAAATACGGTCGGGGTTAAGAAAGCGCTCGAACAGCAAGTCGTACTTGAGGGGGTCAAGGTCGGTAATCTTGACGGCATAGGCCAAAATTGACCCCGCAGCCGAACCACGACCAGGGCCAAAGATAATACCCTGGTTCTTACCCCAGCTAATAAAGTCAGACACGATTAAAAAGTAGCCATTGAAGCCCATGCTGTCCACTACGCCCAGTTCGTACTCGGCGCGCTTGAGGGCATCTGCGGGAATGTGCTTTTTGGCTTCGTCGATGGTCATCTCTGCTGTGTCAGCCTCGGGGACACCACCATAGCGCCAAGCCAAACCACGGTAGACGGCTTTATCAAAGAACGTCTTTTCGGTTTCGCCCTCTGGTACGGGGAATTCAGGAATCAGAATCTTGTCTAATTCAATTGTCAGGTCCACACGGTCGGCGATGGCCTTGGTGTTGCGGATGACCTCAGGGTGCTCGGCGCCCCAGCGCTTGATGATTTCTTGGGGGTCCTCAACGTGCAAGGGGTAGTTCTTGAGGGACATGCGCTTTTCGTCTGATAAAAAGGCGCCAGTGCCAATACAGAGCAGGATTTCGTGCGAATCCTGGTGCTCGTGTTTCAGGTAGTGGGCGTCACAAGTCACTACGACAGGAATGTCGAGGTCTTTGCCTAGTTCCAGAACGTATTTGTTCATCTTGCCCTGTTCGGGACTGTAGATAGGGTTGTCAGGGTGGCCGTGATCTTGAATCTCTAAGTAATAGCGGTCGCCAAAGACTTTTTTGTACCACTGGGCAATTTGTTTAGCGCCTTCGTAGTCGTCATTGAGCAGCTTTTGGCCGACTTCACCACCCATACAGGCACTCGAGATAATAAGGCCTTCGTTGTACTTCTCCAGAAGGTCATGGTCGACGCGTGGGTAGTAGTAATACCCGTCCAGGTTAGCGATGGTACTGAGCTTCATGAGGTTTTGCCAACCGGTCTCGTTCATAGCCATGATAATCAGGTGGAAACGTTGCTTGTCCTTTTGAGGATCTTTGTCGGTGTGCTTGCGTGAGGCGACGTAGGTTTCAATACCAAGGATTGGTTTGACACCTTTGTCTCGGGCCTCTTTGTAGAATTCAATGGCACCGCTAAGGGTTCCGTGGTCGGTCATAGCCACAGACTGCATGCCTGTTTCTTTGACGTATTCTACGAGGTCAGGGATGCGTGTTAGTCCGTCCAATAGCGAGAACTGGGTGTGGTTGTGCAGGTGCACGTAATCAGCAGGCTTCAAGTCTACGCTTGTAATGCCTGTATCCTCTATAGCCGCTGTACTTGTTGGAATTTCTTGTGCCCCTATCATTGCTTGGTTGCTTTTTCAGTCTGCTTTTTCAATGAATACTTCCTATCCATTCTTATCCTAAATAGCTCATTTGCAATTCTACGCAGATCACCCACATGATTCTCTATAACCTCTGGGCTAACTTTATTGTCAAGATGAACAATTATGTTTTTTACTCGTGCAAGATCACCGATTTCGTTTGCTGTATCACCAGGTATATAGCCTTTGCTTTCTAGGCCTCGCACACAATCCGCTAGGTTACGATAATTAGCTGGATCATCACCTACAAAATTTGCAAGTTTGATAACATGCCGTTCAATACCTCGCCACTGACCTAAAAACATTTCAAGAAGTTCCTTTGCAGAAGCCGAATTGAGAACAGCATCTTCAGCTATTCCTTGAGCTTCATCCTCATTGACGTGTATTGAATCTAATTCTTGTTGCGCTGCTTCTAAAATGATGACTACTTTTTTGCCTAAAGTTTCTGTCCTAGTCAAGTCACTACTAGTAAACGTCCGGTTATGTGCGACTTTGCAACGTAATTCATAGAGCTGGGTCCAATCATTGTCCAGCTCCTCCGCATCTACTTTAATCTTCGCACTAAAGTATCTGTCCCAGTTAGAGACAGGAATCAGAGATTCAATTTCTGCTTTTGTAAAAGTTTCCTTTTGACTGGTTTTGAGATTATTTATTAAAGACTCTTTATGTTTCGAATAATTCTGGCTTAGGAGTAGCTCTTTGAGGTTTATGAAATCTACATTATGGAGAAACGTAGTGTCTTCATTCTTAAATTTGTTCTTACTTATCTCATCGGGGACTCTTTCCCTCGTCCATCCCATTCCGACGTTTACTTGCATAAATTTCGTTATTAATCTACGCATAGAGTTTTCAATTTCTGATATTAAGGGATACGCCTTGATTCTGTAATAGAGACTTAAATCATCTCTTAAAATTTGTAGAGCGTCAGGATTCTTAGGAAAAAGCGGAGATAATACGACCCTTACAGAGCGTAAGAAGTCGCCAAATATATTAAGATCGGCCTCGGAATTGCAAGAGAATGACATATCAAAATAAATAGAGCCACTGGCCTTTCCTTGACCAGCTGAACCCATATCTATATCAACGTCAAAAGATTGATTACCCCTATAAGTTGCTGATTTATTATTCTCTGAAATTACAATATCTGAATCAGACTGAAGCAGGTGTAATAATGAATCAACCTTGGTGCAGGTGATATTATCGCCCTCTAATAGTAGGAGATACTCTACTTTATACACTGTTTCATTCTTTGCCATTTCCACTATCAGCAACGATATTAGCAAGTCTAACTCTATATGTTGCTACCCTTCAATGGTATTTATTATAAATGAAAATGTTATGCATTGTTAACGTTTTTGTCGATGCAGGGAACTAAGAGGACGTACCTCTGAAACTATTAAGCACGTGTCTAAACGAAGAGCTATGTCGCAATTGAATACCCCCTAGTTTTTATTCCGCGTATCCCTTGGATGCAACTTGATACAATAGAGATAAGTTTCCAGTTAGCATAAAGGTGCATAAATACTTAAATATGGACAGTCTTCAAGAAATTGCTACGTCACCACTCGCAGTCGCCTTAATAACCGCAATCAGCACTCTCTCGGGATTCTTCGTAAACGATCTAATCAACAGAAGACGCATTCGACGCCAACAACTAAAGAGCTCGTATGCAGAGCTAATAGCTTCCGCTCGCGGTATTCGTCGTACGCATATAATGCTTAGCGACTACGAGATGACTTTTAGTAGCGTCTTGGATAATATCCGTGACGAGGATTATAGTAATCCGGCCGAGCTTGAAGTTCAAAAGCAGACAGCACTTAACTATGACAGTAGGGCGAATGAATACCGTAGCCTTTTAATTGAACAACACGAGAAGATTGATAAAGCTTATATGTTAATCGCAACGAGTGAGAGGCCCTACCTTATTTTTGCACTTGGAGGAACATTTCCCTAGTTGATAATCTTAAGAAACTTAACGAGGCATACACAAAAGTTATAAGCTTCGATGAGCCAGCTAGAATCATGGAGCAAGCCCGAGAAAATATTAATACTTACTTCAATGAGCAAATAAGTATCCTTCAAAAAATAAGTGCAGCACGTATTAGGCAGCTATGATAAGCGCGTTCATTCCGGAGGGCCCCCTCTGAGACTTGACCTTATGAGGTCGTACCTCGAACAGATAAACAATATGTGATTTAACCTCCTGCCGGCTGACATCCCATCTTTTGCATACTAAACTATTGTCATGACAGCTATACGCTATAAAGATCAGTGTGAATACACCTTCCTTGCCTGGGCAAGCCGCAGACTACCCTTCTCTCCTCATGAGAAAGATAAGGAAGCATTCTTTCGTTTCGTTAAGACAATACTCGCCTATCACAGCAAGAAATGGTTTGACTAAGAGTACTTTATGAAGAGGATCAAGGTTATCGGAGGACGTACCTCTTAATTTAAGGATTATGATGAAATATGTTCTGAGTTACGCTGGAACTCCAAAGCCTGGCCCTGGAATCACATGTTTAGACAAATATATTTAGCCGCGGATCTTCGACAAGCCTAGTCCTAGGATTGGGCATGGCGGAATGCCCCCAAAGGTCATAAAAGAGTTTCCTAGTCTCAATATCTAGGGAATAAAAGTAATCGAGGTTCATACATACATTTTCAGTATGCACACAAAGAATATTGGATGCTACCACGCCTTTGTCAGGCATGTTATCGATTGCCTCTAAGAACTTTAAGAACTTGGCATCAGATTTTCTACATGAGAGCAAAATGAATGTTTTATCTTCTTGAGGAACTATAGAAAAGAATGAAGTTCTCATTCTTGTGGTCAAGTTTTCAAGATCATTAACTATATTACCTTCAAAGTCTAACTCGATATTAAACATAGACGAGGCTACCACAGGATAGAATTTAGGCAGTTCAATGGTCACAGTATGTATGGCTCCGTAATTACCCTTGGCGTAGTTTTCGTTAAAGAATTTTCTAATTTCCTCTGTGTCACGCTGACCTTTTATTATGCTCTGCTGCATGAGTAAGTCGATTGAGTCCGGCGCATCGATCGGCATATCTTTCCCCAGTAGCTTAATACGCTCCTCGGAGCTCGTCCTCAATCGCATCAGCTCTTCCATGCCCTTAGATTGAGTTGTCTTAGCCCAGTATTCCCTTGCTGCAGCGCGCATAGCAAACAGGAACTCGTGTTTTTTATTACCTGGTACGTGGTCATCTATATCTATGGGGTTAAATATCGTGTCGTGCGGCCCGCAGAACCCAGGAAATGTGGAGGCCTTCTTTTTTCCTTGCTCTTCAAAGACTACGCGGCCGTTATAGTGGCCCGGCATGAGCATCTTTCCGTCCTTAGCTATGACCGACAGGTATTTACTCTCAGATATAGAATGGGCTTTGATAGGCGATTCAAGACATTGAGAAGGAACATTTATAAAACACCCCTTCGCGGATGCGCGTTTTAGATGTCCAGCTGCAAAAATCTTTTGCTGCAAAGTGTCCATAAATACATTTTAATGGAAGCACGTCTGTATAAGAACGACCAACTTGGGATCGGTCCTGTTATCGTGTCATTGCAAATCCATGAAATTGAAATAATTAGTAAGGTCGTACCTCGCAAAGTAAAAATAATACTGCGATAATAAAACTATGAA
>DASPHS010000067.1:0-2018 GCA_035629475.1 Saccharimonadales bacterium (SeqCode) | reverse complement strand
CTATGAGGCCGTACTGCAGCTGTATGAACGGCGCAGCCCCATCGACGTCCTGACACTGGCCGACCAGATGCGGACAAATGGCTCGCTTGACCTGGTGGGCGGTGCATCGTACCTCACAGAGCTGACCAACTTTGTACCCACGGCAGCCCATGTTGAGCAATACGCTGAAATCGTTGCCCAGAAAGCGCTGCGACGTAAGCTCATCCGGGCAAGTCAGGAAATTGTTGACCTGGGATATGACGAGTCAAAAGCCCTACGCGAACTGGTGGAAGAGGCTGAGAGCAGCCTCTTCCAGGTCAGCCAGAAGCACATCAAGCAAAGTATCGTCAGCATTGAGAGCATCCTGACTGAAAGCTTTGAACGCCTGAACGAGCTGAGCGAGAACAAGGGTAAAATCCGCGGTGTACCAACCGGATTCCGGGCCATGGACGATATCCTAGCCGGGCTGCAGCGTTCCGACCTATTCATTCTGGCCGCCCGTCCATCAATGGGTAAAACGGCGTTCTCCCTTAATCTGGCGCACAACGTAGCCACGCTCGCCAAAGAGCCTGTGCTGGTATTCAGTCTGGAAATGAGCAAAGAGCAGCTTGTCGACCGCTTGCTGTCCATGGAATCGGGTGTTGATGCCTGGGCGCTGCGCACCGGCAACCTGACTGACGCCGACTTCGAAAAGCTGACCCATGCCATGGGTGCCCTTGGTGAGGCACCGATTTACATTGATGACACGCCCGGTATTACCATCAGCGACTTGCGCACCAAAGCACGGCGCGAAGCACACAAACACCCCTTAGGGTTAATTATCGTTGACTACCTGCAGCTGATGAGCGGCGGTAGCAAGTTTGGCGGTGGCGAGAACCGTGTGCAGGAAATTTCTGAAATTTCCCGTGGCCTCAAGGGTGTAGCCCGTGAGTTGAACGTACCACTTATTGCCCTGAGTCAGCTGAGCCGCTCGGTTGAAAACCGTAACCCGCAGATACCGCAGCTAGCCGACCTTCGTGAATCAGGCTCCATTGAGCAGGATGCTGACGTGGTGGCTTTTATTTACCGCGAGGAATACTACAATCCTGACTCAGAGCGTAAGGGCATTACTGACATTTTGATTAAAAAACACCGTAACGGTGCGACCGGTGGGGTCGAATTATTCTTCGACAAAGACAAGCAGCGATTCCGTTCGCTTGATACCAGCCGGGCACATCCGTTCGGCGAATAAGGGTAAGTACGACGGGGGTGGCACGACATGATGTATAATTGGAATCACATGCAACGTTTGAAGCAACTTCTTCTGGAACGATGGCAGTCCATCGCGCTGTATGGCGTATTGTTCGCAGCACTGGGCCTTCTGCTCGGCTGGAAGCTCAACACCCTCGTTCCTGGCTACAGCGGCGCCGAGCAGACGAGCTATCTGCACGCACTTTCTGCCAGCAACCTCTTGGACAATCCGCTTAACGCGCCGTATCTACTGATCGCCAAAGTACTCTCCCTGATACACGATGACAGCTTTGTGGTTATGCGCATTGCGGCGGTGGCCGGGGCGGTAGCTGTATTAGGAGCTTTCTGTTGGTTATTGCGGCAATGGCACGACACCCGCACAGCGGTTATCGGCACCATTCTGTTTGGCACCTCGGCATGGTTTTTGCACGCCGCCAGGATGGGAACGCCAGAGATTATGATGTTCGGCACTATCATACTGGTTGCTGCTGGCGTATGGCTGCGGCAAAGTAAAAGCTGGATAGCTTTGCTGGCGAGCTTTGCCCTGGCTGCGGTCTTCCTGTACGTTCCGGGTATGATCTGGTTCCTCATTATTGGGCTGTTTTGGCAATGGCGGACGATTGACCGTGTTTTCAAGGAGAACCTTGGTATCGTATCGGCTGGCGCCGTCGTGTTGCTGCTCGCCCTGGCACCACTTATATGGGCCATGTACAAAGACACCGACCTTATAATGCAGTGGCTGGCACTACCGTCATCCTGGCCAGCGCCGCTTGAAATCCTTAAGAATATTGCCCGCGTCCCGTACCATC
>DASPHS010000066.1:0-3305 GCA_035629475.1 Saccharimonadales bacterium (SeqCode) | reverse complement strand
ACCTTTTTACCTGAGCGCTTTTTGGTATTCCGCACCAATGACCCTGATTTCACCATCATAGACACCAACCGGATGCACAGTGGCATGGCTATGATTGACCATGACGAGGTGGTGGGTAAAGGATTCTTCAAAGTGTTTCCGGACGTGTCTGATAAGTTCAAAAAGACCGGCGTGAGCGACCTGCGAGAATCATTCAGGCGCGTTATCAAGACGGGCAAGCCCGATACTATGGAAGTATTCCGCTACGATATTCGACAACCCGATGGCACGTTTGTAGAACGCTTCTGGCGGCCGACGCATTACCCGCTGCTTGACACCGAGGGCAAGCTTTCCTTCATTGTGCAGGTTTCGCAAGACGTCACCGAAGAAGTGTACACTGAGCGACGACTTGCAGCAGCCCAGAAGCGGCTCGATGAAGCCCTGGAAATCGGCCAAGTGGGCAGCTGGGTATGGGACGTTGCAGCCAACAAAGTTATAGCCGATCCTATGCTTTCCAGGCTCTTTGGCGTCTCCACCGAAGAAGGAGCAGAAGGTTTAGCCTTAGAAACGTTTACGAACGCCATACACCCCGACGACCGTGACCGCGTGCAGAAGCGCATCGCCAAAACACTCGAAACCAATGGCACATTCGAATCCGAATACCGTACCGTTATTGCCGACGGCAGTACCCGCTGGGTGCTCGCCCGCGGCCGTATTGATCTGGACGCGGATGGCAAGGGCAGTACCTTCCCGGGAGTGATTGTTGATATTACTGCCCGCAAAGAAGCTGAAGAAAAATTCAAACAGCAGGCTGCTTTTGTTCAGACTATTACGGGCAACATCGGCGAGGGCGTCTTTGCATTAGACAAAGAAGGCAAGGTCACCTACGTCAACAAAGCCGCCCAAGAGATACTCGGCTGGTCGGACAAAGAGCTGATGGGCATATCCATCCACGAAAAGATCCACTACCAACGCGAAGATGGCACCCCTATGGCCCGGGAAGACTGTGACATGCTGCAGATTCTCAAAACTGGCAAAGCAACCCTTAATGCCGAAACGGCATTTACCTGCAAGGACGGCAGTATTATTATCGTCCAGGTCAGCACCTCGCCTATTCTTAAAGACGACAAAATGATCGGGCTTGTACAGTCATTCAGCGATATCACCGAGCGACGCCAAGCGGCACACAACCTGCAGTTCCTGTCACAGGCTAGTAAAACGTTATCCTCATCACTTGATTACAAAATTACCCTGCAGCGCGTAACTGAACTATGCGTGCCGCAAATTGCCGACTGGTGTTCAATTGAGTTATTGGATGATGATGGCGATTTGCAGCAGGTCGGTCTGGGACATGTCGATCCGTCCAAGATAGCCTGGGCGCTCAAACTGCGCGACGAATACCCGGCAAATATGGATGCTCCGGCCGGCGTACCGCAAGTCATTCGCACCGGCCAACCGGAAATCTATCCGGTCATTACCCGGGAAATGATTGCCATGTCAGCCAAGGATGAAAAGCACCTAGAAATTATCAGCCAGCTGAACTTCAGCTCGGTTATGATCGTTCCACTTGCCATTGAGGGCAAAACAATCGGAGCAATTACATTCGCTAATACCGAGCACAAGCGCAGCTATACCAATGCGGACTACGAAATGGCGCAGGAATTGGCCGTCCGGGCGTCAATCGCCATCACGAACGCCAACCTGTATCGCACTGCCCAGGAAGAACTGGCTGAACGTGAGCGCCTGGAGGCTAAGCTCCGGGATGTCAACGAACAACTGGAAGAGCGTGTCAAAGAGCGCACGCAGCAGTTGGAGGCTACCAACCAAAGCCTGGAGCGCAGCAACCGTGAGCTGCAGGATTTTGCCTATGTTGCCTCACATGACCTACAGGAACCGCTGCGTAAAATCCAAGCCTTTGGTAACCTACTGGAAAGTGAATTTGGCGCTCAACTTGGCGACGGCAAGGACTATCTGAAGCGCATGCGCAGTGCCGCTTCACGCATGAGCATTCTTATTGAGGACTTGCTGGCATTCTCTCGCGTTACTACTAAGGCTCGACCCTTTGCCAACGTTGGCCTGACTGAAATAGCCACAGAGGTTGCCGGTGACTTGGAAACACGCATAGCGGACACCGGTGGCAAAGTAACTATCGATGATTTGCCGACAATCAAAGGCGACCCGGTACAAATGCGCCAGCTGTTGCAAAACCTGATTGCCAATGCCCTCAAGTTCCATAAGCCCGACAGCACACCGGAAGTACATGTCTACGGTGAAGCGATACTCGGGAATAATGGTAAAATAAAAGAGTATCAGGTATGTGTTGCAGACAATGGCATAGGATTTGATGAAAAATACCTCGACCGGATCTTTGCCGTATTCCAACGGCTCCATGGACACGAATCATATGAGGGTACGGGTATCGGCTTAGCTGTCTGCCGCAAAATTGTCGAGCGGCACGGCGGTAGTATTACGGCCCGTAGTAAAGCAGGCGAGGGGTCAACGTTTATCATTACGCTCCCAGCCAAACCACCGAAGGAGGTGTAGTATGTCAAAAAATGAAGGTGTCGTCATCCTTATGGCGGATGACGATGATGATGATTATTTGTTAACACAAAAAGCACTGAAGGAAAGTAAGCTGCTCAACACGCTCTGCCGAGTCAAAGACGGCGAAGAGCTGATTGATTACCTGAAGTTGCGCGGTGACTACGCCAACGGCCAGCCATGCTTGCGCCCTGGCGTCATCCTGCTCGACCTGAACATGCCCCGCAAAGACGGCCGTGAAGCCTTGCGTGAGATCAAGTCAGACCCTGACCTATCTGACATTCCTATCGTCGTCTTTACCACCTCTAAGGCAGAGGAAGACATTTACCGTTCATACAAGTTGGGTGTTAATTCATTCATAACCAAGCCCGTCACTTTTGAGAACCTGATCCAAGTAATGCAGACACTGGGCAAGTACTGGTTTGAGATCGTGGAGCTACCAGGCGCAAACGATGGAACCAACAAAGCATAAAACAATCAGGGCGCTCCTCGTCGATGATGACGAGGACGATTATCTCATTGTCCGCACGCTCCTGAACAAGGTGCGCGAGGCTGACTTCAAGCTTGAATGGGCTTCTTCGTATACTGAAGGCGAGACTATCATTGCCGAGCAACGGCACGACCTGTACCTCATTGATTACCGGTTGGGCGCCGAGACAGGCATTGAACTGCTGAGTCACGTTGAACCGCTCAAGCGTTCCGAGCCATTTATTATTTTGACCGGAGCCGGTGATGAGCGCATTGAGCAGCAAGCCATGAAGCTGGGCGCTGCCGATTACTTGGTG
>DASPHS010000065.1:0-4070 GCA_035629475.1 Saccharimonadales bacterium (SeqCode) | reverse complement strand
GTGGTGATACAGCATGCTGGTAACACCATCAAAGCGGTAGCCATCAAAGTGGAATTCGTCCAGCCAGTAGCGGCAATTGCTTAATAAAAAGTGGGCGACCTCCGGTTTGCCGTAATCGAACGTTCGGGAGTCCCAGTGGGCATGGTTGCCCCGGTCACCGGGGTGAAAGTATTGATGCAGCGTGCCGTCAAACTTGCTCAAGCCTTCCTCCTGGTTTTTGACGGAATGCGAATGTACCAGGTCCATGATGACCGCCAAGCCCATGGCGTGCGCGGTATCAACCAGGGCTTTCAGCTCGTCCGGGGTGCCAAAGCGCGAGCTGGGCGCAAAAAAGTTGGAGACGTGGTACCCAAAGCTCCCATAGTAGGGGTGCTCGGCCACGGCCATCAGCTGGACGGTATTGTAGCCGGCTTGCTTGATACGCGGCAGGATGTCCTTGGTGAAAGAGGTATAGGTAGCGACTGCTTCTTTGGCGGAGCTCATCCCCACATGTGCTTCATAAATAAGGGGCGGTTCATCGGCCGGTGCAAATGTGTCATCGGTCCAAGCAAAAGCCGTTGCCGGTTGCCATACCTGGGCGTCAAATACTAATGTCTCTTTGTCCTGAACAACACGGCGGGCGTAAGCAGGGATGCGGTAGCCATGGCCACCGTCCCATACTACATGCAGTTTGTAGCGGTCTTTGTGCTGGAGGGCGCCGGTAGGCACATGTAACTCCCAGACATCGTGTTCCTGGCGGGTGAAGGCAAAGGCCTGTTGGTCTTGCCAATCAGTAAAAGCGCCTACCAGGAACAATTGGGTAGCGTTCGGCGCCCATTCGCGGAGCACCCAGCCGTTATCGGTCTGGTGCAGGCCAAAATACAGATGCCCCAGGGCGAACTCGGTAACAGGCGTGTCGCCCAGAATACGCCGCGAGTCACGGGCAATTTGCTGCTGACGGGCGGCAATAACACCCGCATGCGGTTCCAGCCACGGGTCAAGGTCTGTCAGAGTGCGAGCAGTAGCCATTAGCTTTATTCTAGCATTTAGTGGTGAAAGCCGCTGACAAAGTCAGATTGTTGTAGAGCGGGGTGGCGAAACAGTGCTGTGCGACTGCGTTGGTCGTTTGGCACGCGGGTCAGTGGTACCACTTCAGCTTCCTGTATGCTACGCATATATGCCTCCCAGGCCGCCTGATGCACATGCCTACCAGCAACGGCGCGTAGCTGCTCATCCATCACGTCACCCAAGGCGGCTTCGGTGTTGTCTGGTGAAACGGCTGCCCGTGTAACGACGCACTCCCAGCCAGGGGCCCCATTGCCGCGCTCAGCTGGACGAAAGGTGTGGTTACGCAAGTCGTAGGTGCCATCAAGGCGTATCTTCGTGGCTACCGCCAGCCGTGAGTCAATGGGTGCACCCTTCCAGTCTGCCTGAGCTTCTAGACGACGGACGCTCATAGGTGCGTGCAGGCCAACGGCGCCAAACGTCATGGTGTGCGGATAGCGGTAGGTATCCTGCCATTCCGGTCGGGCATACAGCAAACGCATCACATCACTGGCTGTCTCGATAAGGCGGGTGTGTTCTTCGGCTGCGTTGGCTACGTACGCCCGGATGGCGATCTTTTTCAATGCGCCATTGGTGGCGTACGGGTTAAGCGTGCCTTGCCGGGCTTGCTCAGCCACGGCTGTTATTTCTGCGTCCGCATGCGGCGCTTGCTCGCGCAGGTAGGCTATCAGATCATCATTGCCCCGGCCCAGGCGCAAAGAAACCTCGCCAATCATGTACACTAAAGCTGCAAAGCTACTGCGCCGGGCCTGTTCGACCATTGCAGTCTGTACGTCAGGAACGTGTAAGTCACTGGCGGCTGCTATGGCATCCTCGGGGCGTGCAAAGCGCAGCTGCAACTCACGCGGCAGGGCCTGTACTGGCGCACCGGCAGCCTGTTCGACGCCTACTATGGCTCCTTGCTCGTTGGTTGGTATCCCGGCCCATAGCGACACTCCCGCTTCTTCTTCGGGGTGCAGGGTAAGGCTGAGGACGTGCGCTCTGCTATCGTGCCAGCCCGGCGCTTCATATGCGGGATTGCTATACACCATGGTGAGGTCCTCGGTGCGGCTGTCATAGTCCTCAGGTACAAGCGTGGCAGGTTCCGGATCAATGCCCATAGCTGTGGTCAACCGCCCACCAATCTCCAGCGCCTGGGGCACATCTGGTACGTAAAAGATTTTCGGCGTATATATTTCACGTCTGATAGATGGGTCGGGGTGTTGGGGCGGGAGGTGTTCGGTCATATATAGGAACAAGTGTACGGTGGTGCGCACAAGATAAGCTGTAAGAAAACCGACTGGACATACCACTTACCCTTACATTGACATAACCATGTAAATGTAGTATTATATATTGATGTTACAACGGTATGAGGTCGTTCCTATTCCAGTTGCCGAAACACCGGAAGCGGCACGCGATTTATTGCAGCAATTTGTCAGCACTGCGCTGCCAGCAGTTGTAGTGCGCAATGCTACCACCGAAAGTGTTCACGGCGCTCTCGCCCAGCTTGGTGAAGACTTGCCAGCCGGTATGCAGACCGAAGCGCACACCTGTGATTTTGAATTCGGCAACGCCGGGCAGCTCGGCGCGATAGGCATGCACCACGACCACTTGCCACCGGTTGAGGGCGAAGAGGAAATAGCTGTCACCTATCATTTGACGCACAGCGGCCTAGCTGTTGCCTCGTTGTTGGCCCCAGGCGCAGGGCTGGTAGAGCGGGTGCGAAGCATGGAGAAGCCCCGTTGGCTGGGGGAAGATGTTGATGCCCATTTTGATAAGGGCCTGGTTGATACGGATGTTACGCAGCCGGTGTGCCACCAAACTGTACTGACCGCCGGGAGTTTACTGGTATTCAAGAACGGTTTATCGTACTGGCACCGCATGCAGACCGAAGGCGAAGGCCGCCGCTCTACGGCATACGATTCCATCATGGCAGTCCAGCCAGGTATGAACGTGCAGTTCCAGGGTGTTGAAAACCCGCTGCAGTCCCTGTAACGCCCGTACCTGGTGCGCAACTATAAGCGTAGTTGCTATACTGAACCCATAAAGGAGTGTCAGTATGGGGCAACTATATATTCCGGTGCTACTAGGCGGTGTATCCAACCAGCCCGAAGCGCGATTCGTGGCTGAGCTGATTGCGGCAGTAGGGGCAGGCCTTGACGGCATCGAGACGGAGGTCATTAGCTCTGAAAGTTTTGACTTTCCGGGTGACGGTAACGATCCCGAAGGCAAAGATGCCCGCTACACGGCAATAACTGCCCGTGCCGACGGGTTCTTTGTGGTTGCCGCTGAGCGCAATCACGGATTCCCTGGCTCCCTTAAGCGCATGCTGGACAGCGAGCTCAAGCACTACATTCACAAGCCCGTAGCTTTTGCCGGCCTGTCAAATGACCAGTGGGGC
This sequence comes from Saccharimonadales bacterium (SeqCode), assembly GCA_035629475.1. Lineage (GTDB taxonomy): Bacteria > Patescibacteriota > Saccharimonadia > Saccharimonadales > UBA4665 > JARIHD01. The sequence goes on along the minus strand of DASPHS010000065.1, from coordinate 643 downwards.
GGTGTACGCGGTATTGAGGCGCTGGTAAGCACTGTCCGCGAGATGGGCCTGGTAGTGACGTTCAGTGACATGCAATTCCCGCATGCCGCTGAACTGTTTGACGCTACAGGTGTCCTGCAGAATGATTCATACCGCCGATACATCGAGGGCGCTTGGACCGAACTTATATGGATGGCAACCGTATTGCGTCAGGGCCGAGAGACCGTACCCAGTAAGTACCATACCTGATTTTTGTTGACGCCAATTGCACAGTAGGTTACTATTAAACCAAATGGTTGAACAGAATGCATATTTGGATGGCCTCTTTGGCTCGCTAGCAGACCCCATCCGACGCGACATATTGCGCCGGTTGGTTGATGCGAGCTATAGCGTTGGCCAACTGGCTGAAAAGTATGACATGTCGTTTGCTGCAGTAGCTAAGCACATCAAGGTCCTGGAAAAGGCCACACTCATCATAAAGACTCGCCGAGGGAACGAGCAGGTAGTGAGTATCGCCCCAGCTGCTTTAAAGGACGCTGCCTTCTATTTGCACCAGTACGAAAAGCTCTGGAGCGACCGTTTTGCTGCGATTGACACTTTATTACAGGAGGACCTATGAGTAACCAGACAACAGTAACCGCCGAGGCCGGCTCGCCAATCATAA
>DASPHS010000064.1:0-3087 GCA_035629475.1 Saccharimonadales bacterium (SeqCode) | reverse complement strand
TACAAAACAAACACTTTACTATAAGAGAGACATAAAGAGATGGCAGACGTACCCGAAAAGCAGATCAAACGCCTCAGGGCTCTGATTCAAGAAGCCGAAACAAACCTTGCAGCAGCTACTGAGCTGCTTATTAGTTTGGTTGGCGACGACGAGAAAGTAGCGCCCGTTGCGCTTGATGACAATATTGGTAAGGTAATTGAGGGTGTATTTGACGGTCAGAACATGGTGGGTTCTGATGGTAAGATCTACCCTGTACCAGCCAACTACGCCAGCAAATCAAAGCTCGTCCAAGGCGACATTCTCAAGCTTACTATCGCAGATGACGGTACGTTCCTGTACAAGCAAATCGGCCCAATCCCTCGTAAGCAGGTAGTCGGGGCATTGAAGCTGGAAAACGGCCACTACTTTGTTGATGTGAACGGCCGTCAGTTCCGCGTACTACTCGCAAGCGTTACCTACTTCAAGGCAAAGCCTGGCGACCAAGTGAGCGTGAACGTCCCCGAAGACGACGAGAACGCCGAATGGGCCGCTCTCGAAGCCGCCTTATAGACATCACAGCCACATATAAAAACAACCATCTTTACGATGGTTGTTTTTATATGCACATAGCTTAACGCTAGATGGTGGGGAAGTGATGCACGACAGGCATAACGTCATTACTTACAGGACGGTTGCCCATGGCAACGACATCACTCGGCGTCGGTTCACCACCGAGGGCGATGCGGTACGTTGCAACTTCACGGTCAACTGTTTCCAGGCCTTCGGCAACAGCACCTGGCTGGCCCGGCTCAAGATGGGCTTGCACCATACGCAATACCTGGCCGCCAATAAATTCAGCAGCTAAGCGCGGACTCGTAAGGCGCGGCGCTTTACGCTCGCCTTCATCGCCCTTGATGACATGCATGTCGGCAATTACACCAGCTTGCACAAGGTAATCTGTTGCAAGAGCGAGTGTGTCGTGGGCTTCTGGTGTCCGATCGTGGCGGATGCCATCAAAAGTACGCAGCCCAAACAAACCTGCATCGCGAATAGCTTGCGTTGTTGGGTCGCCTTCATAAAAAGTACGGGGTAGTGGACGGTGTTTCATAGATGTATATTATATACTAATTTATTTAAATTATCAATGGTATATCAGTACTCTTGTACTGGATTATATCGCGCGAATGTCACGCAGCACACCGCCTACAACATCGTACCAGCCATACGCCGTACTCGCTCCTTCGATAAGCACATTTTTCATCGCGTAAATAATATCATATTTCTTATGTTTAGTCAATATACAAGCGTGTAGTGCTGTGATAAATCACAACAGCAATGTCATGCGCACATGCGTATACTGTATATAAATGGGGCAAGCTTTATATCGTAGTTACCGGTCTAAAAATCTGTCTGAAATTGTTGGACAGGAACATATTACTACTGCGTTAGACCACGCGCTAACAAATGGTACCGTCAGCCATGCCTATCTGTTTACCGGCCCACGTGGGGTCGGCAAGACCAGCATAGCACGCATCCTGGCCCACGAAATCAACGGCTTGCCATATAGCGAAGACGCCCGCCAACACCTTGATATTATTGAAATCGACGCCGCCAGCAACCGGCGCATCGATGAAATTCGCGACCTCCGTGACAAGGTGCACATTGCGCCAAGTAGTGCCAAGTTCAAGGTGTACATCATCGACGAGGTGCACATGCTCACCAAAGAGGCCTTCAACGCGCTCCTCAAGACCCTCGAGGAGCCACCAGCTCATGTTGTGTTCATCCTTGCCACCACCGAAGTGCACAAGCTGCCGGAAACCATTATCAGCCGTACGCAGCGCTATGCCTTCAAGCCCGTTGATTTGGCAAAAGTTGTCGCCCATCTACGGCACATTGCCACCGAAGAGAAGATAGCCATTACCGATGACGCACTCGAGTTGATTGCCGCGCACGGCGAGGGGAGTTTTCGTGATAGCATCAGCCTGCTCGACCAAGTCCGCAACCACGCTGGCACGGTGGAACTCAGTGATGTCCAGGCCACACTGGGTATTGCGCCACACGAACTTATTGCTACCGTCGTTACCAGCCTCAGTGTCCATGACGCCTTAGCGGCCGCTCAAAGCCTGCGCCATATGCATGACCAGGGATATGAAGCCGCCCAAGTTGCCCGGCAACTCGGCGGGGCACTGCGCCAGGAGCTCCTGCAGGGCAGCTGTGCACTGGAGCACAATACTGCCATACAGTTGCTGACCCAGCTGGTGCAGGTTCCAGCATCACCCGACCCCCGGGTCAGTCTGGAAATTGCATTACTGGATGCAGCGCTCGCCGGTGCTGCACCTACTCGGACGGCTGCTGCAGCTCCGCCACCCGCCGTCCGCAGCACAGCCCCAGCGGCCAAACCCCGGGAAACACCCAGGACCACCAGCCCGCCAAAGGTGATGACCGAAGAGGCGACTCCCGTGGCAAGCATTCAAATTGACCCCAAAAAAGAGAGCATCACCACCCCATTACCAGCCCCGGTACCACTGCCGGAGCCAGCCGCAACAGAGAGTAGCGCACCGAAGGGTACTTCCGATTTACTTATCGATGATAATATTTGGCACGTTATTCTGACCGATATTAGGAAAGTCCACCACAGTTTGTACAGTGGCGCTAAGTCAGCCACCGTCCATTACGAACCAGGCTGCGTAACGCTTGAAGTATCGTACAAGCTCCTGCAGAAAAAACTTAATGAAGCAGCCGCAAAACAAATGATAGCTGACATTGCCAAGGCCGTAACCGGTCACGACCTGGATATCAAGGTCATCCTGGGTACCGGCAAGCCAGCCCCGTTGCCCGGATCCAACAATAGTTTGCCTCCGGCCGACGGTGAAATCGTGCATAATGCCGATGCCAAGCCGAATCCAGTGCAAGCAGTAAACCCGGTCAATAGTCCGCTCGACGCCATTAGCAATATATTTGGCGGCGCGGAAGTGTTAGAATCGTAGTAAAGAGAGAGGGAGGGGCGATTGCCCCGCACAGGGATGCCAGATAAAAGGAAGCCGGCAACACGACCGGCAAATCAGCAACAGCCGCATAACGAGGAAGCCGAAGCCAGCTTGCTCGGCG
>DASPHS010000063.1:0-2323 GCA_035629475.1 Saccharimonadales bacterium (SeqCode) | reverse complement strand
CCAGGATCAACACACTGGTGCCCTGGATGGCGATACTGCTACTGACGAACGCTTGGGCGATAATTGGTGCCATGGCCAGCAGGCCAAGCGCTGTGGCGCCGAACAAGGTCAGGCGGCCGACGACTTTACTTAGGTACTTCTCGGTCTGATGGCCGGAACGGACACCTTCGATAAAGCCACCCTGCTTCTGCAGATTCTCGGAAATTTCTTTGCTGTTAAAGGTAATGCTGGTGTAGAAGAACGTGAACAGGAACACCAATACGAAGTATGCTACCGGGTACAGGTATGGTTCCCAGCCGCCAGTTGTAAAACTGGCCGATGTGGGTGTTTGAAACCAGTTGACCATGTTGGTGCCGATTTCCTGGAGGCGGGCACTACTGTTGTTGCTCAAGAGCTGACCAACAAACGGTGGCACGCTCAGGAAAGCGACGGCAAAGATGATAGGTACGACACCGGCGGTAATTAGTTTGACGGGTAGGATAGTTGTAATGCCGCCATACGTCCGGTTGCCCTGCACGCGCTTGGCGTAGTTGATGGTGAGCTGTCGCCTGGCTTCATTGAGCATTACGACCATCCAGGTGATGATGACCGTCGCTGCCGCTAAGGCAAGTACAAAGAAGAGGCTACTACTGTTGACGGGGAGCCACCAACCCAAGAAGCTCCAGTGGCTACTGCCATCGAATACGCTGCCCCACAGACTGGCAATAGTTGCCGGCAAGGCACTGACGATACCTACGGTAATGAGCAATGAAATACCATTACCGACGTTCTGTTCGGTGATAAGTTCACCCAGCCACATAAGCAGCATGGAGCCACCGGTAAGTGCGGCGACCATGAGCACCCATTGCAGGATGGAGGCGCCAGCGGTAATATCACCGATACCACCGACGGTTTGTGCCTGTTGCTTAATCAGGTAGATCGCACCAATAGATTGCAGGATAGCCAAAGGGAATGTCAGCAGACGGGTCATCTGGTTGATTTTCTTTTGGCCGTATTCGCCTTCCTTTTGGAGGGCTTCCAGCTTTGGAATAGCCTTGGTCAGCAACTGCATGATAATGCTGGCGTTAATGTATGGCCCCAAACCGGCAATCATGATTGAGAAGTTGGCTAAGGCGCCACCGGTCAGGACGTTCAGGAAGTTCAAGAGCTGCGGTGTATCACTTGCCGTGAAGAGGTTTTGCAGGACTTGCTTAAGTGTTTCTGGGTCTGCCAGAGGCACGGGAATGTGCGCCAGTACGCGATAAACTAACAAAATGCCAAGCACCACAAAAATACGCTTGCGCATGTCGGCGTGGCTTAATGAGCGCCAAATAACCTTCCAGTTCATGAATGTTCTACTTTACCCTGTTTATCAGTCGATATCTTTGTATAGTATACACTAACCAGCAATTCCACCAGATGTAACTTTAGCGACAGTTATCTACAGGGCGATAAGGTCACCCACGACAACTTGTTTGTCGGGCTGGAATGTAATCAGGCGGTAGCCCAAGGGGTCCTTGGTTTCCGCGTTGAACACTAATTGCGTAATGGTAGCGTTTTGGCCAAGCTTACTACTCACTGTTTGTTTGCCGGCAGCCGCGCCACCTGTCGTGCCGGTAAGCATGGTGATGGTCGTATCGCCTAAAGTGTTCGTGTAGGGCGTAGGGCCTTCTACTTTGTGGAGGTGTCCAGAGGCAATGAATTTGGCGCAGCCTACAAACAAATCAGTAAGGTCACCTACTGGTTCATGGATGGCCAGTATATCCACTGGGCGGTCTTGCTCACAGGCCTTCGTTGCCAGTCTGGCCGCTTGTTGCGCGCTTGATTCCTCACCCCACTGGTAGATACCGGTACCGAACGGGCTGCGCATGACATCTTTGTCGCCAAGAATGCGATAGCCGTTGAAGTCGATGACGTCACCCTCTAATACCTTGTAGCCAGCTGCTTTCATTTGTTTGATAGTTATATCAGGACTGTCGTGATTGCCGGCAGCTGCAATGATCGGTATATCACCAGCCGCTTGTGGCAAGTAGGTGACGCACAGCTTTTCGGCTTCGGTGCCGCCCATGGTTAAGTCGCCGGTATCAAGCAGAAATGCCGGCTTAGTCTTTTGGGCGAACCAACCGGCAATGCCTGCCATGCCGCCATTGCAATGAATGTCGCTTGTCCAAACAACTGTTTCTGTGGGACTGTCGGCACTCATGCTGCCGAGTATAGTGGAGCTGCTTTGTTCCTGAAGCAGTTTGGCTTCGTAGGCAGCGTCCAGATTTTGCCTGACGTCCGCGTAGTATGCGTCAATTTCCTTAATGTGTTTTAGTACTTCGGGAGCGTACTCGGTAATAGT
>DASPHS010000062.1:0-3070 GCA_035629475.1 Saccharimonadales bacterium (SeqCode) | reverse complement strand
GGTCGGTCGGTAGAGCCGCTCAAAAGCTGGAAGTAGTCATCGGCGATACCAGGCAGCTGGCGCCGCTCTCCGCCCGCATGATAGAAATGCATTTTGGCGCCGAAGCAACCAGTCTGGTGCAGGTTAACTTTTATGAAATGTTGCGCGCTGTTACCGGCGCACTCAAAGATGACCAGTCGGTATTCGAAGGGGTGTTTACCGTAGGCTCTCAGCTCTGGTCAGATGGTGTTAATCTGTTGCCGGCGGTGGCAATGTATGAAAATGACTATGAACTGGCAATGTATGACTGTGGCTTGATCATTGTTGATAAGCAGCCCATCGGACGCGAGCTATCAGATTCGGTAAAGGTGCGTCCCGGTGAAGATATGGTCTACTACCGGGCAATACCACGGCCAGGTACCAAGCCAAAACGGCAATCTGCCATTAGCTAAGGCTAGGTGGTGCTGGACTGGGCAGTCGTGCCCGCGGTTACCGCAGCAGGATTCTCGTAAGGGCAGGTGCGTGTAAGGGTGCGCGGCTGCACCTGGTGGCCCTCGAGGGCAAAGGCGTGGTTAGCCCAGTAGGTAAAGCTTGCTGGCGTCTCATCGGGTGAGCCGGGACGGGCGGGCCGCTGTTTGCCAATCCACACGTCAGTCAGCTCGTACGCGCCGTCGCTATCACGATATAGCACAATACTCAGGTAGTTGGTGGCCTGGGGCTTGCCACGCTTAATAAAGCGGCTGTATACCTTGTCGTGCACCATCTTTGCGTAAAAGATGTCGGTAGCATCAGCACCGGTCGGGACGACGGCGTCATAGCCGATGGGCCGTTGCATATCCTGCTCGATGTACATGGAGGCTTTGTCGACTCTGGTCTGGCTCAGTACTTCCTTGACCAAGTTGGCAAGGTGTGGCTGCTGGGAAATAGTCGTGCCAGCCAAAGAGGCGACCAGGTTTACGTATACCTCGGCACCATTATGGGTTGTTGTAATAGGATGTTTCATACTCTCGTCCTCACATCAGCTGATAAATATCTAGCGAGACAGTGTCATGCGGTTAGGCGAGAGTAACTTGCTGGTATAAGTATACCAGAGAAAACCCGTAGCAGGGATGTTATATAATAAAACGGACACCCATCCCTAGGGCATGGCAGTACAAAAGTAAGAGGAACCAATGCATAGCACTACAGGACAGCATGGCCAAAACAACTAGGCCGCCCAGCGAGGCCGAGCTCCAACGTCTTTACAGTATTTTCGAGCAAGCGCCTGCGATGATAGCTGTGCTGCAAGGGCCAGACCATGTGTTTGTATTTGCGAATGATTACTATTTGCGGGCAACTGGCAAAACAAAGGCTATATTCGGCAAGCCAATCAGTACTGTTTTTCCCGAGCTGCAGCAGCTGGGGCTCTACGATATTTTTGACAGGATATACAGCAGCGGCGAGACGTATAGCACCCGCGAAATACTATTCCCCATTGCCCGGCACGACAACGGCAAAGCTGAGGAAGCATATTTGGATATTTCTTTTCAGCCATACCGTGACGCCGCCGGTGCTGTCGCCGGCGTACTGACGCATGCCGTAGATGTCAGTGAGCAGGTGCGTACTCGCGAACGCTTGAAGCAAAGTGAAGAGCGGTTCCGTACGCTGATTCAAAAGAGTGCCGATGCCATCCAAATGGTGGACCCTGAGGGCAAGGTGCTGTATTCCAGTGACTCCATTCGGCATGTACTGGGCTATACCCCCGAGGAAATCCAGGGCGTAAGCGTCGCACCGTATATTCACCCTGATGATTGGGGCGGCTTTAGCGCCCAATGGGCGATGCTGCTTGCCGAGCCACTCGGCACGCTGTCACTTACGTATCGGGTCAGGCACAAAGACGGCTCGTGGCGGTGGTTGGAGACGACCATTACGAACCATCTTGCAACACCCACCATCAATGCCGTAGTAGGTAACTTCCGTGATATCACCGAGCGCCGCAAGGCTGAACGGGCGCTGCGGGACAGTGAAGCCCGGCTGCGTCGCCTGGTGGAGGCTAATGTCATCGGTATTATTTTTTGGAACATACAGGGTGTTATTACCTATGCGAACGATATATTCCTGCAGATGGTTGGCTACACCAAGCGCGATCTCGTCCAGGGAAACATCGACTGGATACACATGACACCGCCAGAGTTCGCCGAAGGTGACGAAGCCGCCGTCAAAGCCCTCAATGAGCTAGGCTTTCATGGGCCACTTGAAAAGCAGTATCTCCGGAAAGACGGCAGTCGGGTGACGGTGGTGGTGGGTAGTGCATTCTTTGATGATGCCAAAAAAGACGGTATCGGGTTCGTGCTGGATATCACCGACTATCGGCGCACTACCGAACAGCGCGACAAGCTCCAGCAGACGACTGCTCTGCTGGAAGAACAGCGTATGCGCCTGATTTCGATCAACCAAGCCAAAGATGAGTTTATCTCGTTGGCCTCGCACCAGTTGCGGACGCCAGCTAGCGCTGTTAAGCAATATTTGGGTTTGGTACTGGAGGGCTACGTCGGTGATATCACTGAGCAGCAACAGTACATGCTTACTCAGGCAAATCACAGCAACGAACGGCAAATAAAAGTAATAGATAACTTGTTAAGGGTTGCCCGGGCGGACGCCGGGCGCATTGAGCCGGATTTCAAGCCATGCGATATGGCCGCCATGCTGACCAGCGTTATTCAGGAGCAGATGCATACCTTTACGGAACGCAGTCAAACCGTCGAGTATACGCCCCGCAAAACCGCGCTCATCGTCGACGCCGATGCTCGGCTGATCCGTATGGCGCTGGAGAACATCGTTGATAATGCCAGCAAATACACACCACCACATAAGACGGTGCGCGTTACGCTCAGCGTTACCAAGACAGAGGTGGTTGTAAAAGTCGCCGACCAGGGCGTCGGCATCGCCAAAAAAGACCTCGACGCTTTGTTCAAAAAGTTCTCACGTATCGATAATCCACTCTCAGCTGAAGTCGGTGGCACGGGGCTGGGGCTCTACTGGGCCCAAAAAGTCGTTGAGCTGCATCGGGGGTCAATTGGTGTGCAGTCACAGGTGGACAAGGGTACTACGT
>DASPHS010000061.1:0-5156 GCA_035629475.1 Saccharimonadales bacterium (SeqCode) | reverse complement strand
TCATGCACGGCAGGCAAGTGTACATACGGGCTGATGACATTGCCCTCGTACACGAAATAAGTGCCTATAAAAAGCTGACGGGCGACAGGACGAGGCCGCCAGAAACTGGCTATGTGACCATCAGTGAAGTGACACAGAATGCAGTCGAGTCCTACACGCTCTACCACACACTAAAGGACGGTACCTACAGTGGTGTTATTAAGCGTGGTGGCAGATATTTTATCCCCGAAACGGAGGCGCTTTTGCAGCTGCAGGCTATACGTGCCAGACGAGCACTGAACAAAGAGGGTGTATAGCATGTCTTCCGAGGTTCGCTTCCATACAATCACTGCTGAGCCGCACGGCGTCATTGCTCCTGCCACTGCATTATTCGACAGGGAGGTCTTTACTCCATTGCCAGTCATGATGATTGGGGGTGGATACCGGCTCTATACAGCTATGAAAGGTGATGAGCTCGTGGGCGCGGCTAACGCCTGTGGGGACCTTATGGACGACCTCGGCTACATCCGCAAAATTGCAGTGGAACCAGCACATCGCAACCAAGGGATTGGTTCGGCACTGCTGCACTATGTAATCGATGACATACGGGACATGGGGCAGGCGAGGGTTTCTATCTACCCGACGAACAACGATAACCGGCGCCTGTACGAACGCTTAGGGTTTGCAACGGACCCGACGGAAATTGTGTCGCCAAACATGCTGTTTTTGCGGTTGGCGCATCTGCCGGACGGCACATCCTAGATAGTCCCTAGCGCACAAAGCAAACGCTGCAGGCAATCGGTGTGCTATCGTAAAGGCACACCATAACTAACGGTTAGACACCTATGCCAGCCCCTGAAGCGCACATACCTGACGTAATAGCATCTTACCCGGAGGCCATCCACTTTCTGGAAAATGGCCTGGATAGTCGGCCACCAACTTTAGCTGGCCACGAAGCATCCAGACTGCGCACGGCAGCCTTGTTGCAACACTTCGATAACCCTCAAGACAACAGACGGACGGTACATGTTGCCGGTACCGCTGGCAAAGGCTCAACGACGCATGCCATAGAGGCCTTGCTTCGTGCCAGTGGTATGCACACTAATATGCGTACCAGCCCCTTTATCTATGACTGGCGCGAAGGCCTGATGCACGATGGTCAGTATCTGCCCGAAGATATCATTCTGCGTGGCGTGAACCGCATGCTCGGGCCGCTGCGTGCAGTACAGCAACATGCAGGTGTACTGACCCGTTTCGAGGCGCGCAACGCTTTGGCGTATACGTTATTCAGTGAGGTTGGCGGCCCATCTGACTACAACGTCATCGAGGTCGGTATGGGCGGCAAGCACGACGCTACCAATGTCATGACACGTTCGGATAAAGTATGCGCCATAACGACGCTGGGCATATGCCATCCAGAGATCCTCGGGCCGACCCGAGCCGCTATTGCCGCGCAAAAAGCAGGCATCATTCTTCCTGGCAACACGGTTATTTCTGCACCACAGCACCCTCAGGCTCTGGCGAAAATTCGGGATACGACGCGAGCGCAGCAAGGGCACCTGACCATTGCGGATAGAAAAGCATACCCCTATCTTGAAAGCGACGCCATAACCAACCCGCTTTTTCGTATGTCCCACTATGCGGGAAACGCAGCAGTCGCACTTACTGTTGTGGGGCATGTGGCACAGCGCGATGGATTTGAGCTGACCGCCGACACCGCCATTGATGCACTGAATACGCTCACCATCCCGGGCAGATGCGAGCGATTGGAGCTGGCAGACAAAACAGCGTTTCTCGATATCGGTATATCGGCTGTTAAAGTGCAGCCGACTGTCAATGCGCTCCGGCAGCAATTTCCCGGCCAGGAATTTGGTGTGGTGCTGACCCAGCCGAACTCGCCTGACGTAACCGGTGTACTGCAGATTTTACGCACAATATCTGACACGTTGGTGGCGGTACAATATGCCCCCGAGGGTCCGCGCGCCATCAATGCAACAATGCAGCCCGAGGAGCTTGCAAGCAAGGCACGGGACCAGGGATTCTCCAATGCGGCGCCAGCAACCTATGCCGAAGCCGCCGAACACGTCAGGAGCCCCGGTGGTCCTGCATTATGGTTAGTAACGGGCAGGCCGGAGGTATTGGGGCCAATGAAGCGGGCTTTAGTGGGGAGTGAGCAAAGGTAGGGCATTCGAGCTGACCACATAGTGTGATGATTCAGTAAAACTTTAAGGTAAAATGCATGCATGCAACAAAATCATCCTGCGCTTAAAATACAAGCGCTTCGCAAAATATTCGGCAGTAAAACGGCCGTCAACGATATTAACCTGAGCATTCCTGCCGGATCGTTTTACGGACTCGTTGGACCGAACGGTGCGGGTAAAACCACCACACTTTCTATGGCCACCGGCCTGCTCACACCAGATGCCGGCCAAGCATTCATCTTTGGAAACGACGTATGGCGGGAACACACTGCAGCGATGGAACAGTTAGGCCTACTCCCCGATGGCGTAGCCATGCCGGAGCATCTAACCGGCCCTGAAATGCTCATGTACTGGAGCACATTGCGCGGCATGGACCGCGAAACTGTAGCGGCCCGCTCCGAAGAATTACTATCCATTCTTGGCCTACAAGCAGAACAAAAGACGCTTATTATTGAATATTCAACGGGTATGCGTAAAAAAATTGGTCTGGCAACTGCACTCCTGCACAATCCAAAACTTCTTGTGCTTGATGAGCCGCTCGAAGCAGTCGACCCCGTATCGGCAATCTCTATTAAGCACATGTTGAAACAGTACGTAAAACGCGGTGGGACCGTCGTGTTTTCGAGCCACGTCATGGCTACCGTAGAAGAGGTGTGTGATTCGGTTGCAATTGTAAACAAGGGCGAAGTCGTAGCTGCTGGCTCTATTGATGAAGTACGCGACGGCATGTCGCTTGAAGCACGATTTATTGCCTTGGTCGGCCAAGACAAACCAACTCTCGAGATGTCATGGTTGGCATCTTAGCGACCATGAAATGGGTTGTCCTACGAAGGATGACCCAGGGCAAACGGCTTGGGCTTTTTATTTGGCAATTGTTATTTAGCCTGACAGCCATCGTGCTGTCGCTGCTTGCTGCCCTAACAGGCAACACCACCATAGCGGGCCAGCTTGTTGCCGCCTTGCTAGCCATCTGGACGCTTGGCTGGGTGCTTGGCCCTATGATTTACCGCAGCCGCGACCTCGCACTACGCATCGATTTTTTTAGGGCAATGCCACTCGACCCACGACGCTTTGCTGCAGCATTTACGGCCGCCTCGGCAATTGGCCTACCAGTACCCGTAACCTTGCTGAGTTTTTTGGCAATCAGCATATATGCATTTCGGCTGGAACCATGGCTTGCATTGGTGAGCTTGCCGCTTATTGTGTTGCAACTTGCCATGACAGTACTGCTTGCTAAAAGCGTGGGGACGTTCTTGCGGCAGCATACAAAAACACATCTGAGTTCGTTTATTTCGTCTATTGTGACGGGTGGTGTGTTGGCGTTTTTTGCAACAGGGTGGTTCGCGCTCGGTAGCATTAGCACCATTCTGCAACAAGGACTGCCTGAACAATGGGTGCATATACTTTTATACGCACCGTCAGGCTGGAGCCTCGCTGCCATCGAAGCGTTAGCTGCGGGGCAGTGGCAGTCCGCAGTACTGCACGTCGGCCTGCTGATTGTAGCTACTGCCGCGTTGTGGCAAGTATGGACCGCTATTTTCGTTCGCCAACTGTCACACCCGCACCCAGCGCGTACCAGCGCTGGCCACGTTACGCCATTACAACGCTGGCCCCGGTCAGCAAAGTGGGCAGTTGTACGGCGCGAGCTGCTGGCATGGCGCCGTGACTATACACGTAGCAGCCTGGTATTTTTTGCATTCTTTTATGGCATTTTTGTCAGTCTGTACCCTGCGCAAGTGGACCTGCTCGCACTCTTGCCGTTTGCAGGCATATTGTTTGTGATGTCTGCCGCTGGCTCAACAGCCAATAGTTACGGCATGGATGGCAGCATGCTGTGGCAATTGTTGACCACACCACGAGCCTTGCGCGCCGATGTGCTGGGCCGCCAAATCACCTGGCTGCTCATTATTGCTCCGGTAGCAATCGTGACTACTCTTATTGGGCTTTTGGTTGTTGACTACGCGCACGATTGGTGGCCAATGGTGACAGGTTTACTTGCCGCAGCGCTCGGTGGTGGCGCAGGTTTTGCTGCGCTTATATCGGTGTATTACGTCGTTCCACTGCGCGACCCGCAAGTACGCGACGAAGACACCAATGAAAACAGCGTTGAATGGGGGCAGTTTCTGCTCACAGCATTAAGTGTTGCCACTGTAACGGCACTACCTATTGGTGTGTGGTGGCTTGGCGCATCACTTGGCAGTACGTGGCTTATGTGGGCGACGCTGCTGGTTGGCGCCGCAGTAGGTATATGCGCATATTGGCTGCTTGGTGCTTTGGCAATACGCCGCCTGGAGCAAGCAGGGCCGGCTATATTACAAACACTTATCCGCGGCGACATGCCCGCAACAGCCTCGGCGACCACTGCACCACCAACGGCCAAAGAAACAGCGATACTGTACGTTCGCGCAGGCTTGGGGTCGTTATTCCTTTTCCCGCAGGGGCTTGTGCCAATCGTCATGAAATTGACCGGCAACGAAGAGACACGCGTATGGTTTTTGGCGATGTATATACCAGGAGTGTGGGGCTGGATTGTCGCCCTCGCTATGTGTTCCATTGGCGCATGGCTGTGGTGCGGCGTACTGGTTAAGCCGCGGCGCTGATTGTCCGGCTAGAGCTTAAGGGCTACGCCCATGCTCCTGGAATTTCAGAGGTCCGCCCTCTGAGGTCCACCGTAAACGTGTCGCCGCTGGCGGAGCAGTCGATATCGTTCATCAAACGGTAGTGGGCGTTCATGTCGTTTTCGATATCAGCAAAATCTGCGCAAGAGGTGATCTGGTAGGGCGAGCCGCTGGTACCGGCGCCAGACAAAGCCAACGCTTTGCCGACCGCCACAAAGGGAACAGCGCTCATACCAAGCAGCAATGCGCCGATAACAAGCCGGCTCTGCTGGTACAAGGAACCGGCACGTACTAATACTGTAGAGTCTATCACCAACACACAACCTATTATTACTTATGCTTACCGTAGCATAACGGG
>DASPHS010000060.1:0-2023 GCA_035629475.1 Saccharimonadales bacterium (SeqCode) | reverse complement strand
GGGAAGTGCGTCGCACGGCGGCAATATCACGGTCTGCCTGCTGATCGCTTACTGAAGGGCCAATCAGCCACGTAGCGCCTGGCTGCGAGGCAATAGCCTGCAGCTCGGGATATTGCCGGGCTGCCATGGCAACTTGTCGCGACCCGTCCTTATACAGGGTGCGGTTGTGGAGGGGATTTGAGCTGTCAGTACTCTTTGGATCTTGCACGATGGCGGTATCCTGCTTATCGCGTTGCGTCAACGCCCATACGCCTACGCCACACAGTGCAATGACGATAATAATACCGGGAAGCAACCAGGCACGCAGTCTGCGCCGTTGGCGGTGAGAGCGGAGGGGAGAAAAAGCGGGCATTTGTCTATGTATTAAACCAAAAACTCCTGCCGTCGTCTATCGCTGGTGACAGCTGGACAAATGTCAGACCAAGCCTATAATTAAGCTTAAGCAATTATTTATTTCTCAAAGCAACCAGTAAAAAACGGAGCACTGTAGTGGCCACACCAAAAACCAGATCAAAAGCAAAGTCCACCAAAGCAAAACAACCAGCCAAACGAGGCTTGCTGCATCATGCGGGGCGACTGTCACGCCTAACACCTAAATTTGTCCACGGTATGGCTGTCGGCGGCCTGATTGGGCTGGTGACCATTCTGACCCTCCGGGCTGTTGTGCCAGTGAGCGCCCTCAACATCTCCTCGCCACGTGACTGTGACAGCAACGCTGTTATGAATTGTGGCGCCCTGTCCACCACAGAATTGCAGCAGAAATATAGCAATAAGGGTGTGGCACAAATTTACGCCCACTTTGGTATTACCGCTGCTGACGTCAAGGCTACGGGCAGCACCGCTGTCTCTGGCTTGGTCTACAAAGACGGTACCGTGCGCGTCAACAACACCATCGTGGCTACCGGCGCCGTAACTGCCGGCCGCGAGAACATTAGCGGCAGCACCAAAGTGACGACCGGCGGCGTGACCTTTTATAAGCGCGAGCCGAAAGTCTCGTTCAACCCCAACTATTTAGCAGCCTTCGTCATCATGAAGGACGGCGTCTTCCAGTATGCCATCCTGGGTGCCTGTGGCAACCCGGTCAAGGCCACGCCGGTCAAGAAGAACACACCAAAACCACCGACGCCAACCCCCACACCGACCCCACCGGTAGAGACACCTCCACCGCCAACCCCCACACCAACGCCGCCATCCACCCAGACGCCACCAAGCACACCAACGCCAGTTGTTACCACTGTTGCGACAGCTCCTGCTGAGCTGCCACACACTGGCCCTGGGGCAGTCGGCGTCGTAGCCGTACTGTCAGTATTGAGTGGCTACCTATTCCACATCAGCCACCGCCACGTACAGCGCAAGCGCAAGACCCGCGCCGCACACTAGCAGCCGGCTACAGCCTGTCCCACAGTTGGTCAAACAGGAAGCGCTGCATCGAGGCCGTGCCAGCATCTTCGGTAACGACGCCGTACGGTGTCTCATCATTCGAAATCGATATAACCGCCACTTTGTTGCCGTATATAAGGGTGTAGCTGGAAATATGTGTGTTTGGGGATGATAGCCACTTACGTTCCGAGGCGGCAGCCACCTCGCCGCCTTCACCGACGGCAATCACGTTCACATGAATGCCTTCTGCAATGCGCTGTTCGGTAAAGCGCGGAAACTTGCGATAGATATACTGCCGCATTGGGCTCGACGAATATGCATAGTAGCCCGGCTTGGCCAGCGTGCGGCAGGTCTGCAATACATCTTTGAGGATAGTGACGACGCCATCATCACCTTCGTAATAACGAACCAGGGGGCGACCCTCTGGCCGGATTTTTTGAGCAAGCAGGTCAGGAATTACTCGCTTTGCGGTCGTAGCCACCTCTAGCAGGTCGCGGCGCTTGTCTCGGATGATATCAAATATTTTCTCAGGTGATTCAGCCGTATAGTACTCGCGCAAACCACTTTGCTTGACACTTACCAAACCCCGGGCGACCAGAGACTTCAAGGCCTCGTATGTCGTGCCGCGGTTAATGCCAGTCGC
>DASPHS010000059.1:0-2772 GCA_035629475.1 Saccharimonadales bacterium (SeqCode) | reverse complement strand
GGAAAGCCGCGTAGCGCCAAGATACTCCAGAACGCGTCGTTCACTACCACTGGGCGCCCTGCAAGCCTATAAGCTTGCTTTGCTTTCTTGACGGCGACCTCTTCAGCATCCTGTGATTGCACCTCATCTACTGGCAAAACCAGTTGTTCGAGCTGTACATCATATGGCTCGAACACCAACTGCAGGTCACGAAATTTGCGGGCATTCCCCGTTACAAAGGCCAGTCCTTGCTGTCCTGGGGCATTCGCCTCACCTTCCAGCTTGTCGTATCGATACCGTCCGTGAATAAATGTATTGAAGTACTGACCATGACTGTCCGCGCGCATCAGCTGCTCGTGAATGTCAGAGTCAACATTCCGGTATTGGTACAGTCGACCGCCATGAAACTCAATTTCAAGCAATCGGTTTTCGGCGTCGTAGCCAATCGAGACAATATCAGATGATTCTACCGGTATTCTATGCATGCTCCTATTATAGGTCATGCTGGCAGGTTGTAGCTACCTGAGAGTGCGTGTAAAAGATCTTACATACGCCATGTCCTGTGACCCGTATACTGCGGATTGATACGAAAGGAATGTGGGAATGGGAAGCGGGAACGGCATTGTGCCGGCAATTCAATTGCATAATGGTTTAGAGATGCCCCGCTTTGGGCTAGGAGTATGGCAGGCACGCGAAGGCGATGAGGTACTCCGCGCAGTTACGGCAGCCCTAGATGCCGGGTACAGACTTATTGATACCGCCGCAATCTATGGCAACGAGGAGGGCGTCGGCCATGCCATAAAGACCAGTGGCGTTCCCCGTGAAGAGCTATTTGTAACCTCTAAGCTATGGAATGACAGCCACGCCTATAACGATGCGATTCATGCATTCGAACAGTCTCTTGAGCGTCTCGGCATGGATTATCTGGACCTATATCTCATTCATTGGCCACTGCCTATGGAGGGCAAATTTCCAGAAGCATGGCGAGCGCTCGAAAAGCTATACAACGATGGTCGGGTACGGGCCATCGGTGTATCAAATTTTAAACCGCCCCACCTCGAGAAACTACTCGAAACCTGCACTATCCTACCCATGGTGAACCAGATAGAGCTGCACCCCAGAATGCAGCAGCATGAAACCAGAGCCTTCTGTACTGAGCGTAGCATCGCCATAGAATCGTACAGCCCACTCATGCAAGGAGGTGCGGTACTAGCCGAGCCCGCTATTACGCAATTAGCCAAGAAGCACCAAAAGTCACCGGCCCAAATAGTACTGCGCTGGCACATTCAGTCTGGCTTCATCGTGATACCCAAGTCGGTCACACCCGCACGTATAGTAGAGAACATTGATATTTTTGACTTCGAGCTTGCGCCCTCTGAGATGCAGCAGATCACCAACCTACATGCTAATCAGCGTATTGCCGCTGACCCCGACTACGCTCAGTTTAAATAAAAAGAGCACCTCCTGCGGTGCTCTTTTTATTTAAAGAATCGTCTTACGCTTGTTCAACTTGTGGTTTTTTATCCTCAAAAACAACGTCTGAATAAATACCCTTTGTCACTTCATCTACCTCACGACGCAGCTGAGGGAATAGCACTCCTTCACGAGCCGTAACACCCTCCAAGTACCAGAATAGGCGCTCGGAAAAGCCAAAACCGCATGCGGGAGGCATAGCGTATTCAAGTGCCTCTACATAGTCTATATCGAGCATCATTGCCTCATCATCACCCGCATCGCGCATGGCCTGCTGTTCCAGGAACCGCTGCAGCTGGTCGACAGGATCATTTAACTCAGAATATGCCTTACAGAGCTCACTGCCCCCCAGCAGCAGATTAAACTGTTCGGTTAGCGCAGGGTTACCTGGCTGTGTCTTAGCTAAGGGCTGTAGGAAAGTTGGGATATCAACCAGGAAGGCGGGGCCGTCCAATGTAGTACGGATTTTTTTCCAAAGCTTATCAATACCACGAGAGCGGTTGTCCTGCTTTTCAACTTCCACATTATGCTTCTTGAGCTGTTCCTTTACTTCGTCTAACGTACAGGTAAAGACATCCAGGCCATAATGTTCTTTGATAACTTCCACAAAGCTAATGCGTGGCCATGCTGTGCCGTCAGGGCCCAGGTCCACCGCTGCGCCATTCGGCAGCTTAAACTGCCGCGTTCCCCAGGTTTTGTCAGCGATGGATCGCACGAGTCGCTCCGTCAACTTCATACCCATTTCCCAGTCGGCATAGGCCCAGTACCATTCCATAGCATTGTGCTCCGGGAGATGCTCATCTGAGTAGTTTTCGTTACGGAACCGAGGACCAATATCAAAAACTTTCTCATAGCCCCCTACCAGCAATCGCTTCAGCGGCAATTCGTGGCTAATACGCAAATAAAAATCCTGACCCAGGGCATCCATATGGGTTACGAATGGGTTAGCATCGGCGCCACCTGTTGTCAGCTCCAGCACCGGAGTATTCATCTCGACAAACCCTTCGCCCATCAGGAATTCACGGGTAGCTTGCCAGAAGGCACTTCTACGCAAAAAGCGAGCATAGACATCAGGATTGGCATTAGTATCGACATAGCGCCGACGCAACCGCTCTTCCTTATTGGTAAATCCATCTGTTGGCAGCGGGCGAAGTGCTTTTGTAAGTAGCCGCAACTGCCGTACTTCAACGGACACCTCGCCTGTCTGCGTTTTAATGACAGTACCGTGAGCCTCAACAAAATCGCCACTATCCAGTAGTGGCAGTTGCTCCATTCCAATCTGACTTTCAGTAGGGTGCAAGCCTTCAACGATCCCACTCC
>DASPHS010000058.1:0-18417 GCA_035629475.1 Saccharimonadales bacterium (SeqCode) | reverse complement strand
GGTCGTACCATTCAATGTTGCCGACATTCTGTAAGTACGTAGAGTTATTGAAGCCCTGTGAGGTCTTCAGGCCTAGTTGGCTGTGATTGCTGTACAGCTTAGCCTTAAAGTCAGTCGGTGCAACTACCACGTCCACGTAAGAATCACCGCCCATCCACCATGTGGTATTACCTTCCACGATCAGCTGGAACCACTCACGGTAGGTGCCGGGGTTGGTGCCGATGGGAATCGTAATCGGGAATTCGAAGCGGGCTATCTGGCCAGGCTGCACGATATGCTGGTCGGGTGCCAAAGTTACCCCGTCCGCCATATATACCTTCGTAAAGGTCAGCCCGGCACGGCCCGGGTTGGGCCACTGCATTGCAAAGTGGCTGGAACGGTTAATAGGGCCGGTAGCCGCCAGGTGCACTGGTCGGGCATTGTTGGCGGCAGCGTTGGTGTCATCGTACCAGTTGGCAATACCCATGTTCTTCCACTGCATAGTAACGATGGTCGACTGGCTGGTCTTCAGGCCAGGCCGTGACGGGTACACCGAGTAGAACTGTGCCAGATAGTTGTCGGTGGTGGTGCTACCGAACCAGTCATTAAAGTAGCGCCAGAAGTTGCGGTTACCGTAGGCGCCACAGCTGTCACCGGAGCCGTAGAGGTTATTCAGGGCTGACTGGTTGGGCTGGTAAGGTGTGTAAATATACAGGGCGGCAGTAGCTTGGTTTTCGATGTTTACGATCGTGCTGCCACAGCTGGCGTTAGGATTGAACTTGATATTGTTATTACCCTTTTTGTAGCCGTAGTTATTCGGAAAATCCAGGTAGCGGCGGAACTGCCATGCGGCACCATCAAGCTGACGATACAGCCCGGCGTAGTTGGCGTTACAGCTGGCCGTGTCCGGGCAGGCATAGCCCATGGCCTTCTGGTACTGATTGTTCCATGGCCACTCATCAGTAATCAGGCCCTGCTCTTTTTGCAGCGTTACCAGCAATACCTGGGGGTTGATGCTGTACTTTTTGGCAACGTTATTAATAATGCCGGCTGCACTCGTGGCGTTGGGCACCGAAGCACCGCCATAGTTGTTCTGAAGTGTACTGGTATTCTCAAAATAATTTCGCAGGCAGGTATACGGCGCGTGGTTGCCGTTCATGGCGCCCCATTCAGCACGGGTGTAGTAGCGACCGGCGCCACTATTCCAGTGGGTCGATTGCTTGGTACCGTTGGTATCACAGGTTACTTTGGAGTCCAGGAACGCCTGGATGTCATACACATTCATGGCATTGGCGTTCGTGAAGATCACGTCGTCAATAATACGGCCGGCTCGGAACTGGTTACCGTTTAAGGCATCAGCTTTGGGTGTTGGCATCAGACTGACTGCAACAACTAATGCGGCGGCGCTGACCAGCAGTACGCTCTGTGTTACTTTGATAATTTTGTGAAGTGTCCGTGTGCCCATGTGTGTATGTATTACGTTACCCTTATTTAACTATTGCCACTTTGTCCGGCCAGTCACCGGAAGCCGTTTTGCCATTTACCAATACTGTCACGTCAACCTGCCAATCGCCGCTTGCTGGGATATCGCCATAAGGTACGGTAAAGATTTCGCAGGAGGAGGTATTATTTTCAGCCACGATAGTTGCAGTACGCACCACGTCGGCCTGGCCGCTCTTGGTCAATTTCAGTTGGCACGTACCAGCGGTGGCGCCTTCCACAATGGTGCCGACCTGGAGGGTCTTGGCGGTATTGTCCGCATCGGCACGGCTTACCAGCACGCTCACATTGCCTGAAGTATCAGCCGGGAAGCCGTCCAGCGTATCGGGTGCATTGGTAGGGTTGTCTTTCGCCTTATCACTGGCATCGTTATCACGCTCGTCAGCGGGGCCGTAGTCCACGTCACCAACTTCCCGGGGGCCTTCGTCGCTCTCGCGGCTAGCCACCTGGTCATTCGCTTGTTGCTGTTTAAAGGCGTACACACCACCAGCTGTTACAAGGAGCAGCAAAATAGCCGCCCCGATGATAATGGGGCGCTTAAAGAATGATCGCCGGCGAGTGATTTTTGGACTCTTTTGCATAATGTTTATTTTAATGGATTACCTATATAAACACTAGCACTATACTCTGTTTAGTGTAAAGGTAATGGTCAAAATCACTACAAAAAGCGCACTAGGCGTTGACGCGGCCCACAAAGGCTGCCACCTGGCCATAGGTCGTATCCCAGGTCGTAGGCTTGTAGCCCTTGGCAATGGCCGCTTCGCGCTGGGCAAGCTGCTTGTCATCCATGTAGGTAATCAGCTTCTCTGTCAATTCCTGACTGTTGTACGGCGATACATAGTCGCCGAATGCGCCACCCACTTCAGGCATGGATGACGTCTTGGAGGTAATGCATACTTTGCCGTATGCCAAGGACTCGCCAATCGGCATGCCCCAGCCTTCATAGGTAGACGGACACACCGTCAGGCGGCAGTTCTGGTACAGCCACAGGCGGGCACGGTCAGGGAAGCCGCGCAAAATGACAATCTTATCTTTAACGAGGGGGTCGTGCTCCATTTGCCATAGGACATCCCCGACCAACCAGCCCTGGGAGCCCATGACCACCCAGGTAGGCAAGTCGATACCCCGGAGGGCAGCCTCGCGGTAGGCCATATATACCAGCTGATGGTTCTTACGGATTTCGATGGTGCCAACCTGCAGGATGAACTTCCCTTTCTCGATACGTGGATCAGGTGCAGGCTCGCCGGCCGGCAACTCGATAGTCAACAGGTCGTCACCCAGGCGGACATCCTGAATTGGTGGCTGGGGAATGTGCAGCTCACGGCAAAAGCGCTCCACGTCCTTTTTGGTCGCTTTGGAGTTGGTCAGGATGCCATCACTCAGACTGCAGATCTCAAACATGTTGCGGGTGTAGGGTTCGAACAATCCCGGGCCGAACAGTTGGACTTCAAAAATAGGAATCAGGTCGTGTACCAGGTGGATAATCTTGAAGTGCTGCGTTTGCTTCAGGCGGCCGAGTGCTGGCATCAGGTCCGGCAAGTCCCAGGATTTGCCCATCAGCAGCACCGTATCTTTGGAGCTGAATACCACACCGGCTGGTGCCTGACCTACCGATGTTTGCAGGCGGCGGCGTAAGCCCTGCTTGGTACGGACAGCAGCATGTAATCCCACACGGGCTCCCTTGCGCAAGCCACGTTTTACCAGCGACGGCACACGGCGTTTCACGCGCGCGGGAATGCGACGGACGACGGCACGTGGCACCCGTCGCAGCAAGTGCTTCAACCCACCAGCTGGCGCTGCGTCGTGCTGGCCATGCGCCACCGCCTGTTCAATCTTGTCCTGGATAGTGGCAAACGGCACTTCGACGAATAGCTTGTGGGTGTCATCGAATACAAAGCAGTGGGTATCGTATTCCGGTGCCTGCGCAAACCGGAGGGCGTTCTGATATACCACCCGCTGTACGCCGGTCATATGGCCCGACCAGCGGTCGAGGTCAGTCATATCAATCCAAATTCGCTGCTTGCTCATACGGTGCGTACCTCTTCTATCGCTGGCATCAGGCAGCGTTCCCATAATACTGATTCAGCCAGGTCCACTTGGGCTGCCGTGCGTTTTTGCAGTGGCGCCTGCATAGCGTGCACGATTGCTTGACGGAATGCTTCAGGTTTATCGGCTATGTAAATATTCGGCAGGTCCTTCAGCTCCTCAAACGACCGGAAGGCGTGTGACGTGCCCACTACGGGGCGTCCGGACAGTACGGCCTCGGCGGTCTTCAGGTTGGAACCACCACCCTCGGTGATTGGCAGGACAATAACATCAGCTAACATGAGCAATGCACCCAGGCTCTCGTCACTGGGGCGGCCAGCAGCCAACACCCGCTGCCAGAATGTCAGATGAAAGTAGTTATATGGCTCGTTGATGGTTTGCTCAAAGTAATCACAAATACCGCCAGCCAGTACCAATCGCGAATCAAAGGGCATAAAGCCCATCCCAGTGCCAATCATCTCCAAAAATCCCACCCAGTTGGGGGGATGGGCAGCGCCCACAAAGAGCGCCGTTTTAGCAATACCCTGTTTGGCATACTGCTGGCGCCAGGCCTCCTTGGCAGCTTCAGTCGTTTTGATACGGGCCATGCCGTTACGAGCCGTGACCGTCCGCTTGGCACCATGTTTTTCATAGTAGCGGCGGTCGGCGTCAGTACAAGCAATGACCAGCTCGCTGGCCTTGGTCAGTTCCAATTCTGCCTTGTGAATTTTGTCGACCACGGGAGCAATCTCGTCCTCACGCATGCCGGTGCTTTCCAAAATCTTGCGCTTGTGGGGTGCCTCTACGTTATGGGAGCTGAATAGCAACTTGGGCTGCATGTTCATCTCTGCCAACAGCCGTTGCATGCCCAGGTACGGAAAGACTTGTTCAATCTGAATAATATCCGGCCGGAACGACAGCAGCATGGCAGTCATCTTGCGCTTGACGGTTGGATTATCGTAAATGGCCTCGCCGCTGACAATATCACCAGTGTGCGGACTCTGGCGCATCGTCTCGTGCAGTTCCGGCGGCAGCTCGATATCGGTTACCGCAGCCTGTTTGTGGTGCTCCTTAAAATAGATACCTACATACTGCACCTTATACCCGGCTGCGGCATAGGCCTGCACGATAGCTTCCTGGCGCTTCTGCCCACCGGTCAATGCTGACACAATGGGAAACGTATTAATAATGAGGATTCGTTTCTGGGCCATATTACTTACCTTCCATAAATGCAAAAATCTGCTGGTACACATGACGTTGGCGCTCCAGGGCACGGGGGCCATGGTTCACCTGCGCACTGGCCGGCACATCCACCACTGGGGCCGTAATGCCAAACGCGTGCACCGCCTTATCCAGCACGCCACGCACCGGCTTCTCAACAATAATGCCAGTGGCGGCAGTCAAGAGTGTCGGTGTCTCGAAGGCTTTGGCCTCTTGTGCTAGGGCGTAGGCCTGCCCCTCCACGGATGCCTGGGAGGCACTGATCATGCCCTTCTCTGCTAACAGAGCTACGACATCATGATAGCCCTGTTGGCTGATATATACATAGCCGGGCACACTGAGTGCGGCACGGAGCAGCTGCGTAAACCGCGGGTCATTGCTAGGGAAGTGCAGCACGGCATCAAAATGTTCGGTTGCCAATTTGTCATACAGTACGGCAATGTCATAGCACAGGGCCAGCTGCCGCACGTAATCGGCAAGGACGGGTGCGGCTATGTCGTCGTCACCGCCCGAATCAATAAAGTACACGAACTCGATGCCTTGTTGCTGGCCATACCCATGCATGCGCTGGGCAAACACTGCCACATCGTTGTTCTTGCGCGGGTCAGGAATGACCACCGCCACCCGTTTAACAGCTGCTGCTGGCGGTGTAAAACGGGCTGCCTCGCCAAGTGCGGCCAGGAAGAGTGTCGCCGAGCGCGGCCAATTATACTTGTCCAAAATGGCTGGATAAAACGCCCGCTTTTGAGCAAAGTCAGCACCGGCCAGCGCCTGCAGTAACGCCTGCTGGATGGCAGGTACGCTATATGGGTCAAATACATAGAGGGCTTCATTAAAGTGCGGTATCTCGCGGAATACTGGAATATCCGAACAGGCCACCGGCTTATCATGGTCAACACCTTCCAGTACCGGCAGTCCCAACCCTTCGTACAGGGAAGGCAGCAGTACTGCCTGGCAATGGGCGTACAGCGACACCAGCTCTGCATCATTCACATTATTCGTGAAGGTAAGCCCGTCGGGAGCCGCCAGCTGTAATTCAGCCTTCTCGATGTCCCGGAAAAATGAGGTGACAACCAGCTGAATATCGATGGATAATTCCTGCCGAAGATTGGTAAACGCCTGCGCAGCACGCAGATTATTCTTGAACTCCGTACCACCCGTCGGCATCAGGATATACGTCTTGTGCTGGAGGCCCAGCCGCCGTAGCACGCTGTCATCCCGTTCAGCACCGGCAGCTTCGGCCTTCAAGGATCCATCCAGATTGGCCAGCCGGTCCTGGCTGATGCCCAGATAGCGCTCCAGGTCATTGCCCGTTGTCTGCGAATTGGTAAACACAATGTCAGCCTCGAAAATAGTCGCAAAGCGCGGGAAGTACAAGTGGCCGGGAAAGTATTTTGTCATGTCTTCCCGGAATATCAGCGGCGTCAGGTCATGGAACAGTAATAATTTACGGGTATTCATTGGAAACACTGCGCAATAATCGAATAAAAAGAGTGCTGGTATAAAGTAATATGTTTCCTCTTTGGGGGTGCGCACGTGCTCTGCCACAAATGCGTCCAGAGCAACGACCGCCCTGGCTTCTTCGCCAGCAGCCG
Organism: Saccharimonadales bacterium (SeqCode); assembly: GCA_035629475.1. Lineage (GTDB taxonomy): Bacteria > Patescibacteriota > Saccharimonadia > Saccharimonadales > UBA4665 > JARIHD01. Next base: position 12,097 of record DASPHS010000058.1, on the reverse strand, counting down.
GTGCCGGCTGGAAGGGCAGGTCCAGATAGTGGAGTTCTGCGGTCGGCAACTTCGTTTGAATCAGCCGTACCCGCTCTGGGTCATGTGGCATGGCGGTGTTCAATAGTACGATCAGCCGCAAGTCAGGTTGCTGTGCTGCCACGTGGGCGATAACACTATACGCATAGCCTCCCATACCCCGGTACAGGGCATTTGTCTGCCATATTTGGCCATCAACGATCAATGTCTTCATCATGTACTCCTAAGCCCGCTTCACCGTACGTACTGCAAGCCGTGCCGCCCGGCGGAGCAGCACATAGACTCCCCCCACCGGCTTAATAAAGAATGTAGTCACTGGTGATACTGGTGGCAGCTCCGACCAGGCGCTCTGGGCGTACGATGCGTTCAGCTTGCGTAGCTGGGTGGCACTGGAAGCAGTTTTTACCTGCACGGCCGCGTGACCGTCATAAGCCGCACGCATAACCGGTTCGCGCTCTACGCGGGTCATGACTGCGCGGTCAAAAGCCCGCACGGTCTTTACCAGCATCCACTTCAGCGGTGCCCGCTCGTACCAGTTCACCTGGTATTCGGCATAAATTTTCGCTCGGGTCACCTCTTGGAGGCGCAATTGGAGTACTGCCTGGTCGCGCTTCAGACAAGCTATCTGCTCGTGCATGGCTACCGGGATACCCTCCAGGGCCTGCCACTCACGGGCACGCCGGGCGGACTCTTCGGCCACATAATAGGCGTTATGGCCATCACGCAAGGCTTCGGTATATCTATGCTTGCTTAGTAGCGGCATCGCAAGTGTAGCGGCCGGCAGACACACAACTTCCGGGCGGTACTTGCTCCAGTCGTTCGTCTCTAGGACAGCCAAGGGTTGCCCAGGGGCCACCCGCAAAAAATGAATCTGCCGTACGTTGGCCTCAGCAAACAGCTGCGCTAACCGGCCGCCAGTCACTACCGTATCACGGGGCCGGTCAAGGGTGAGCATACTGGCCGCACCAGGCGTGGCTGCAATATGCACACCGTGCCAGCCTTCGCTATAAAACAATTTGGTAACCGATCCTTCGAGGGGGCTGGCCGCACCGATATCCACGTAGCAGCCATCGGTGACATCAGGAAAGTACCCCTTTACTACAAGGTCTTCACGAGAGGGCGCATAACTTATACGTGGCTGTTTCATGGTAATTAGTCTTGGGATTCTTCGAGTTGCGGGCGGTTAAACTTCTCTGCCAATTCCCGGGAACGGATGCGCAGGCTGCGCTTCAGCTGGCGCAACGTCATACGGGCTGCCCGGCGCACTGGCATCGTGTCGATAAAATTGGCTAAGCGCTCTACTTCTTCGGTAAGCTGGAGGGCCTGTTCGCGCAAGCTAAAGTGTTCATCTTCCAGTTGCTTATGTGCGTGCATTTTGTAGCCGTGACTCAGCAATACCGCAGAGTAGGTGTGAATGGTCAGGTCAGTGCGTTCATCGGCCACCATGTAAATGTTCAGTCCATCGAAAAACACTTCGTGATACTGCTGTTGCTTCAGGAAATCACGGCACTTCTCCAGGTGAGTACCCTCAAAGGTTACGACTGCCGGGCGGTACTTGCTCCAGTCGTTGCCTTCCAGCACTTCCGGCTCGAACCCCTCAACATCCACCTTCAGGAAGTCGATATTCTTGACCTTGTTCTGCTTGAATATATCCTTAAGCGTCGTCACCTCTACAGTATAGTCCTTGTGGGGAATACCCTCTGCTTCGCGCTGGTCTTTGATGGCCTGCGAGAGTGTTGAAAAGCCATCGTGGTGCGGATACTCGCGGAAATTGAGTTCGCCTTTTTTATTTGAAACGCCGATAGTCAGGTTGATATCGCGCTTGCGTGGTTCGAATTCACGCATCAGGGCAACGTTTGGATCGATATTTATACCGTGCCAACCCCGCTCATAAAAGAACTTGGTCACCGAATGGAGGGTTTCGTGATTGGCGCCAACGTCAACGTAAAAGCCCTTTTTGGTTTTGTGCAGCAACGCATGCAGCACCATATCTTCTTGATTTTGCGCGTAGCTGACTAGCTCGTCATAATCCTTGGGTTCCCCCATCACGTATCCCCTCACTCTTCACCTTAGTATCTAAAAAATCCCCTAGCATGACAGCACTCTTCTCCCATGAAAACTGCTTGGCCCGTATTATACCCTTTTTTGTTATGCTTGTCCTTTCAGCAGGTGACAATGACAACACTTGTCGCATGGCAGCCGTGATACTCCCCGTATCCTGCGGGTCGCAATAGATGCCCGCGTCACCGGTGACCTCCCGCAGGCTGGGAATATCAGAAACGATAGCCGGCACACCACAAGCCATAGCCTCAGCCGGCGGCATGCCAAATCCTTCGTGGAACGCTGGGTGCACTAACGCCACCGCGCCGCTCATGAGTATCGATACCTCGTCATTTGGTACGTACTGGGAGGGCTTAATAATAGATACGCCCTGCTGCCGGAGCCGCTCGATAGTGGCCAGGGTGTCTTCATTCAACCAACCACTGCCGCCCACAATAACCAGGCTGTAGCCCTCAGGCAGCGCGGCAAAGGCTTCTACGAGGCGCTGTACATTCTTACGGGGTTCGATACTGCTGACAAACAAAAAATACGGTTTGGTAATGTCGTATTTTGCCTTTACGCGTCGTACCTCAGTCTGACCGTAAGGGCGATACGTTGCAGCGTCAACACCGTTATACAGCACGAGCACTTTTGTGTCGGGCACCGCGAAGTGTTCCACGATCTCCTGTTTGGAGCTCTCTGATACGGTAATCACATAATCAGTCTGGGCAATAAAACCAGGCACTTTTGCCATCAGCATGCGCTGCAATTTAGGTGACACAAAATGGGGGAAGAGCGCGAAAGCGATGTCGTGGATGTAGGTCAGGGATACCGAACGCTTGGTCACCTTCCAGTTCATAAAGTTACCGAACAGATACACGCCGCGGCCCAGTAGTAAATCCATGGGCGGTAGCATGTGCACACGCATGAGCCCCTGGATAATACGCATCCGCAGTGGCAATCCTTTCCGGGTACAACCCTGCAGCGAAGGCCAACGGTCCAGCAGGTGCAGCCCGCGCTTAGGCGCCACCAATACAACTTCGTAGCGCTCCTGTAGGGCGGGGTCATTGGCGAGAGCTGACACTAATCCCAATACGGCATAACTAATACCGCTCGGCCGTTCAGCGACCAGCGGGATGGCTTCTACGAAAATCTTCGTACGCTCGCGGCTCAATTGCGTTGGTCCTCAACTTTTACACCTGTTACCTGCAGGTCAACGGGCGGATTGATGACATACGGCACCCGCTCTTCATTTACTACCTCAAACTCGGCCGCCTCTTCCCACCAGTCGCAGACCGTCGCGCCGTCATCAAGCGTTGCCGCCAGTCCCACACTGTACAGGTCGTCATTAAAGACGTTATCCAGCTTCCATGTTACAGTAACGCGGTCGCCCGCTTTCATCTGCGGAATCATTAGCTGCTTAATCTGGCTGTTGGTGCCGGTAACGATATTGCCATCACGGTTCTGTATTGAGAACCCGAACACCGGATTTTCAACAGGTGCCACGGCTACGGCATCGACCTTGATAACAATCTTTTCCTCATTCAGATGCAACTGGGAGGGCGTCACAGAAACGTTCTCGAACTGGATGTCCTCATTGCCCCAACGGCTTTTCTTCTGCTCTTTCTTCTCACCATTGCGTGATGGGTTGAACAGACGGGTATACTGGGTCGCAATCCGGCTGGGTTTATCTATGGAAACTATCTTTGATTTCTCGATCAGCATGGCCCGGTCGCAATACTCACGTACGGCATTCATGTCGTGGGTCACAAAGACAACTGTCTTCTTATTCTTTTTCAGCAAGCGGAAATATTCAAAACATTTGCGCTGAAACGAAGCGTCCCCGACAGCCAATACCTCATCTACCAGCAGGATATCAGCCTCGGCCTTAATAGCCACCGAAAACGCCAGGCGCACCTGCATACCTGATGAGTAATTCTTGAGTTTTTGATCCATGAACCGTTCCAGCTCGGCAAACTTGACGATATCATCGTAGCGCTCAGTGATTTCCTTACGTGAAAAGCCCAGCAGGGCGCCGTTCAGATACACATTCTCGCGGCCAGTCAGCTCCGGGTTGAAACCCACGCCCAATTCAATAAAGGGCACCAGTTTGCCGTCTACATCCACCCGGCCTTTGGTAGGTTGGTAAATGCCGGCGAGCATTTTCAGCAGCGTACTCTTACCGCTACCATTGCGGCCTACGATACCAAAAAACTCGCCTTTTTTAACACTGAATGAAATGTCATGGAGGGCGTGCTGCACTTCGGCGCCACCATCTTTCTGCTTAAACAGCGAGGTAAAGATGCGCTTGACCGAGTCTTTCTTTTCGTGCGGCAGAATAAAGTCTTTATAAACACCGCTTACTTTGATAGCTTCTTCTGACATCTTATATTTCCTCCGCAAAGAACCGTGAACGCTTTTTGAAGTAATATGCGGCACCAATGGCAAAGATAATTACCACGCCAATAGGCACCAACCGCATCCACTGGTTGCCATATACACTGCCGATAGTCGGTGTTTCATGGGTAACCAATGCATAGCGCAAGTCCTGGATAATTTGCGATACCGGGCTGAGCATCAGCAGCTTGCCGGCCTTCTCTGGGATGGCGGTCAACGGATAAATAATAGGCGTCGCATAAAAGGCGCCTTGCATCAGCACTTCCCAAATGTAATTGATGTCGCGCAGTTTTACGAAGAGCGCGCTCAGTAGAAAGGCAACTGCCAATGAGAACACAAACAGTTCAGTTATTACTAACGGTGCATACAAAATAGACCATTGGAAGTCGACGTTATTAATCAGCATGAAGACGAACACCACTACCAGGTTGATCGCCAAATTTATCATGGCCGACAGCGAACCAGCCAGCACAATGACATATTTAGGGAAGTTCAGCTTGCGTAGCAAATCCCCTTTACCAACAATCGCCCCGACGCCACCGTTGGTAACCTCGGCAAAGTAATTCCAAAGTACGATACCCAGCAACAGGTATACGGGAAAGTGCGGCAGTGCATCGCCAAAGCGCAGGAAGCGCACGAACACGAGGTATAAAATTACAAACAATGCCAGTGGCCGCAGCAGCGACCACAAGTAGCCCAGGAAAGAGCCCTGGTATCGGAGCTTGAAGTCGGTAACAACCAACTCGCGCAGCAAAATGACAGAATATCTATATCTTTGTTTAAGATTCTTCACGCTAGTCCTTATTATAATATGTAACTAAGTAATATACCACGCAGCTACTTGGCTGGTTTCGTGGATTTCTTTTTCTTGTAGCCCAGGACAGCGAAGTCGCGAGCCGTGTTAAAGCGACGGACTACTTCCGCGACGTGCGGGTCGCTAATACCAGCCAGCTGCTCATCGGTCAGCTTAGGGTGCAACCGCAGGACATCAACCTTGAAGCCCCGGGTTTCCAGGGCAAATGACAAAACAGGCGGAGCCAAGGGGTGCAGGTGAGACGGATCATAGTAAAAGGTATACGAACCCACATCAATATTTTCGGGATTAGGTGTTTCAAAAATGACCATGCCACCCGGCACCAGCACGCGTTCGCATTCCCGAAAGAGATTAAGCAATTGCCCGAAGGGAATGTGTTCGGCAATATGGAACCCCGTAATCGCGCCCAGGCTGCCCGTCTTCTGCTCGGCCAGGTACGCAAAGGCGTCGGCCTGCACGGCCGTCAGTCCACGTTCATTGCAGCGCGCTACCATGCTCTCGTTCAGATCCAGCCCAATGGCGTTAATCTGCTCTTCGTGCAGCAAATCCATCAGCTCGCCCCGGCCACAGCCGATATCAAGTACGGGGTGCTTGCTGAAATCAAGCTTCAGCTTGCGCAGGTAGGGCACGTAGACCCGCAAGCGCTCCTTGATTTCATCCTCGGTACCACGGAAGGTATTTTCGAACCGGATATAAAATTCATCATTGTCATGGTCGTCGGCCATCAGGCCATTAATCTTAAACTGGTCGCGCAGCTCCCAAAGCGCGTCTTGGGTTTCACGCAGTTCAGTACGTGTCTCCTCAAGGCGAGTGCGTAAAAAGCGCAGTTTGCGGGGCAGGCTCAGCAGACTCCAGCCCCAGTCAAATGCATAGCCCACTACTGGCACGCGGCCCAGGCGGTGCTGCAACCCCGATGAGTTCTCTTCTTGTGACATATAAAAAGTATACCTCACTCGTAATCAGGACACACTATTGACGAGGGGTTGTGCATTCTGCAAAATGATACTTACGTTTATTTCTTGGGGAAAGTTGAGGGATTATGGGAGTTTTTGACGATATTTACACCAACAACCACTGGGGCTTCGGCTCCGGGCACGGCTCACTGCCTTCGGTTACCAAAACCTACCGTGAGTACTTGGAGCAATTTATCCGCGACAACAACATTACCAGCGTCGTCGATTACGGCTGCGGTGACTGGCAGTTCTCCAAACTCATTGACTGGGGCGATGCTACCTATACTGGCCTGGATATCGTGCCCAGCGTCGTCGAGGAAGACACAAAACTATATGGGAGCGACAAGATAAAATTCCAAGTCATCAAGCCTGGCGATACCAATCTTCCCAAGGGCGACCTGATCATCTCCAAGGATGTCCTCCAGCATATGTCAGATGAGGCAGTACAGACCTTCGTAGATGAAGTTGTTCCCCGGTACAAATATGCACTTATCACTAATTGCGTACTGCCCGCCGAAGACATCAACAAATCAATAACTGCCGGTGATTTCCGTCCACTCGACTTACGCCAGGCTCCCTATAACGTCAAGGCCGCTGCCGTCCACACTTTTGTCGGCAAGAAAAACTTTTCCCGTACCACCAACAAATTTTTTCCAGCCTGGAAAAAGCACGTCCTGCTGATAACCAACTAGTCGTCTGTTGGTTTCTGTATCCCAGCTGGCAGCGCCACTGCCAGCCCGGCAAGGAGCCACCACTGGGCGGCAACCGCCTCGTTACCCCAGGTGTGCAGGAGCATATTGGTTACCACATATCCCCAGAAGGCTACGCACAGCACCTGGCCCAGCACGTCATGGCGACGCCACAGGCGGCGGTACAGCCATACATTCAGTGCAATAAACAGCGCCAGCCCCAGCCAGCCAATCTCATAGGCGAGCTGTATATAGTAATTCTCTGTGAGCTTACCGCCGTCAGGATTCTGAATGGACACCAGGCCTGCCGTTCCCGGCCCATGACCGAGCGGTTGCGCTGCAGCGCCCTCAAGCCCTTCCTTGGCTAACTTCCAGTGCAAGTCATTGGAATCCAGGTCATTTGCCGTTTCTTCGGGATTGCTATGCACGATGTACTGTTGCACGAACGTGCTGTTGCGCTGCGTCCAGCCAGCTACGATAACAAGCAATGACAATCCCACGACGACTGGCCACCACTGGCGCAACAATCGCTGGATAATTGCAGCGTAGCGCCACAGCACTATCAGCCCCAGAACAACCACCAGTGCTATCCAGGCACTGCGCGATTGGGTCAGGAACACGACAAGTACATGCAGCACCAACAAGCCAGCTACCAGGAGGCGCTTCTTACCAGCCACGCGGGTTATGTACGCCGTCAGGAGCGCGATCGGCACCAACAGATAGGCGCCAAGGGCATTTGGCTCACGGAGCGTAGCCATGATACGAGGGAATGCCGGGTTGTCATCAATAAAGAAAGCCGGACGGGCGCCGCGTTCCAAGCTATAGCCAAGATGCGTCAGGATGTCCTTGGGCAGCACATATTGCAGCAAGCCAAGCACAACGACAAGCGTACTCACCGCTATAACAATCTTCATAACCGAACTAAATACGAACTTAACAGGGGTCAATAGGTACGCACCGTAGCCAAGTATTGCAAAACCTGGTAATCGATTGTTATATATGATTCCTAAGATGGCGCTGCGTTGGTAAATATCACTATTGAGCGCCCATACAATCAGATGGATTACAGCGTATACCCCGGCGGCGGCTACCACATACCAAAACGCCCGGGTCCCCTTGCGCTGCATATAAACTAAACAAATTGTGAACACTAGCAGCAGAGCCAGGACAACATCCTTACCTATCTTCCAGGCTTCCAGTCCACCGGTAGCCAGACTCACTGACTGGGCCAGGAATATATGGAACGGCATATAGGCCAACAAGAGCCAGAATCCCCAGTACGGTATACTTTGCAGTCGTTCTTGTATAGTCATTCAGCTATAATTATAGCAATCATTATGACTCCTCAGCCTAAACATATCGTTATTGACGCTCGTATCCGCCGCTCTTCAACCGGCCGCTACACCGACCGGCTTGTCGAACACCTGCAAGATATAGACACCCATAACCGCTACACGATACTCGTACAGTCCGACGACCCCTGGCGCATGCATAATCCCAACTTTACGACGGTAGTGGCTCCGTATGCCCAGTTTTCGTTCAACCCCGTTGATCAGCTGCGCTTTACCCGGCAGTTACGGCAACTTAAGCCCGACGTCGTACACTTTACGATGACCCAGCAGCCCCTTCCCTACTTTGGGAACATTGTTACGACGACCCACGACCTGACTATGCTACGCTTTGTGCGCCGTGGCAGCACGCCACTCCCGGTATATTGGCTCAAGATGGGTCTCTATAAGTTCATGGTCCGCTGGAGCCATGACAAATCAAAAAAGATTATCGTCCCCACGCACTTCGTAGCCAAAGACGTCGCAGCATTTCAGCCTTCAGCAGCAGATAAGCTGGTCGTTACCTATGAAGCCAGTGAACCACCGCTCGACGTCGCCAGCCTCAAACCAGGCGCTATCAGTTCACCGTTCATTATGTACGTAGGAACTGCCTTCCCGCACAAAAACCTCGAGAAATTGGTAGCGGCCTTCGATATCCTGCACGCTGCCCGGCCGGACCTCAAGCTGGTGCTCGTTGGCAAAAAAGAGCGGCATTATGAGGCGCTCGAAGCCGAGATAGCCAAGCATCCTTCCAAAGACAACATTATTCTTACCGGTTTCGTGCCCGACGAGAGCCTCAAATGGCTGTATTCACACTGCGAAGCCTATGTATTTACCAGCCTGAGCGAAGGTTTTGGTCTGCCGCCACTCGAGGCGATGCAGCACGGTGCGCCGGTTGTATCCAGCAACGCCAGCTGCATGCCCGAGGTATCCGGCGAGGCGGCGCACTACTTCGACCCCACCAACCCAGCCGACATAGCAAGAGGGGTCGCCGATGTGCTCGACAACCCCAACTTGCGCCTCAACCTTATCGAAAAAGGCTATCGACAGGTCAAAAAATACTCCTGGCGGCGTATGGCCGAGCAAACCCTGGCCGTCTACCACGACCTCCTCAAATAACTATTTTTTCTGCAAGAGGACGAGTGTCCAAGGCAGTGGTGTTTTGGTAGCCACTACCGCACCGAAGTGCTGTTTGAGATAGCGCTTTAGCGTAAAGGTACTCCAGTGGTTTAGGTGGCCAGGTGTATTACCAAGGCGGCTCAAATATTTAAAACGGGCCATATTGAGCGCGCACCACAGTGGCTCACGCGGCACACCCAAAATCAGATACCCGTCTTTTTTGAGGATACGGCTAATCTCGGTAAGGCCCTGGTCGGGGTAGTCGAGGTGCTCCAACACCTCCAGCAAGAAGACGACGTCGAACGACTCATCAGCGTGCTTCGTCTCGTAAATGCTCTCCTGGGTAATCTGTATGCCCGGGTTATTGGCCTGGGCGCGGGGCACCATTGCCTCGACATATTCAGAGGCCTGCAACGTGGCATTTGCAGGCAGCAGATCATGCAGACGTTGCGTGGAAAAGCCCTCACCACAGCCTAATTCTATGGCAGTAACCGAACCGCGCCCTTCCAGCTTGGCCTGGGTAACGAGTTTTTGCACTGCGTTGAAATACCCGTCCAACAGCATGCCACCAATTTTCCCCTGCCCCTCTTCTGTATATTTGTGGGCAAAGTCCTCTTGTTCAGGTGTTGCGCGCAGCGTCTTAGTATCAGCCATACGAAAATAAGCCTCCATATCTAGGGTTTATAACTACTTGCTCTGTAGTATACCTGCTCGGTCATATGGCCAATAGCGAAAATATCGCTGTATAACTGACTAGTATGTGGCAGCAATTCCTGGTATGCTCGAACCAAAAGTAAGCATGAGTGGGAAGGTTCATATTATGCGCGATTTTTTTACTAAACACCCTTTCTTAAAGACACTCTGCCAACGGATTGCAACCATAGCCGTTTCCTGGACCACCATCGTGGCCTGCGTTATCGTTACTGTCATCATTATCGGCATACTATTCATACCAAGTGCCGAGCCTGATGACGATGGCTACAGCTATGTGTACGGCAGCGGCACAAACCAGCTGCTGTCAGTCAAAGTAACGGGGCCAATTACCGGAACCGATGATAACGGCCTAGGCTTTGACCCCTTTGGTGACTCATACACCTCGGGGTACTATGTCAAAGAGCAACTGTACGCAGCCGCCGAAAATAGCGATATAGCTGGCGTCATCATGGAAGTTAATTCACCCGGCGGTACCATCTATGGTTCGCGAGCGATTGCTGACGGCGTGGAATACTACAAGGAAATGACCGGTAACCCAGTCTATACCTACGTCGAGGGCGTGGCAGCATCGGGTGGCTACTGGGCCGCTTCCGCTACCGACAAGATAATTGCCGACTATGGCAGTGATACCGGCAGCATTGGCGTCATCATGGGTCCGTTCCAGTACTATAATGGGCTTGTTGCCGAGGACGGTGGCCTATTGAATGGCGGCGTAATCACCAACCGGGGCATCGAGAATACCTTTATAACCGGCGGTAAATCCAAAGACGTTGGCAGCCCCTACCGCAAGCTGACTCCTGAAGAAGTTGCCACGTTGCAAAAATCAGTCAACAACGAATATGATGCCTTTTTACGCTATGTCAGTAAGCAGCGCAGCATCCCCGAAGATACACTACGCAACACCATTGGCGCCATGGCCTACGACAATAAAACGGCACAGGAATATAAACTGATCGACATGACAGGTAGCCGTGAAACCGCCTACGAAGAACTGGCCGAAGCGGTAAATATCGCCGATGACTACCAGGTAGTGCGTGAACAATACATTCCGACATTCCTGGAGTCACTCTTATCCGTCGTTACCCGCAAGCCCCAGACCTCAGCCAGTGCCGACCTCTGTAGCCTTACCCGCAATAGTCTCGCCTACCATGGCGACGTAATGTCACTCTGTAAAGCAAAGGAATAGTATGAAAAAGGTACGTCTTCTCATTGCAACCCTGGCCGTCTCGGTCATGGGTTTTGCAACATTTCTCGCGCCAGCCACACCGGTGGGCGCAACGAGCGATGACAAAGAAGCAATGGTCAATGTCCAGGATGCCGTGGATGAGTTCGCCGATATCACCTATGACGCCTCCGAATTGGACGACGCCGCGTATTACAGCACCGTTATTGCCGCAGCCGATGACACTATTATCGAGCTGGAGCGCAACAAGGCCGTCCTGGCTGAGAGCACCGAAGAGGGTGAAGCCTGGGTAGCCATCAAAGAAATGACTCGCCTGATTAGCCGCATGCAAAACCAGCTGAGGCTGATGCAAACCAATGCCCGGGAGGGTGATATAGAGGGCTACGACCGGACGGTCGATGGCTACAATGCTACAGCTGATGAGTATTTTGCGGCGGTCAGTGACTACGATTACAACCTGCTCGACAGCAGCGAAACAGTTGATGCGACTGCCGGATTCTACATCATAGCCATCTGGCCTGCCCTCGGTATTTTAGTGGGAACGATTGTATGGGCCGCCCAAGACAAACTACTGGAGCAAGCCAAGCGGCTGCGGCGGGCACGAGCCCTCATAGCCGTGCTTGCCGGCCTGGCATTCATTGGCTTGGTCGGTATGGCCATCGTCCACACGCTGAGTAGCGCCTTTCCAGTAGCCATCGCAGTCGCCGTTGGCAGTCTGGCCGCCATGGCCATAGCGCTGCGCATCAAGTACTCGGAAGCAGCGCGTAAGGCACGACCCGCCGCTACCACCACTGACAACACACAGCTTGTCGTGCCGGTAAGTAGCTTTGTATGGCTAAACA
>DASPHS010000057.1:0-5065 GCA_035629475.1 Saccharimonadales bacterium (SeqCode) | reverse complement strand
GGATGCAGCGCATGGGAACTATGCCACTACCGCCACCAATCAAGAGCACCGGCTGCGTATCTTCGGGCCGCCATACAAAGAATTTACCCAGCGGGCCGCGAATTTCCACCTGGTCACCAATAGCCAGCACTTCGTGGAGATAGGGCGACACCTCACCGTCGGGCAGGAGGGCGATCGTTAGCTCCAGTGCATTGTCACCCGTGCCGAGTGAGGCTGCTGAATATAAACGGGCGGCCTGGTAGCCGTCGGCGGCCGTCAGGCGTATTTCGTAATGCTGACCGGCCAGATGCACGGCAGGCTGGGGCAGGGTAAATACAAAGCTTTTAACAGTCGGAGTCTCATCAGTAATGCTGGTAACAGTGGCTTCGTGCCAGGTGCTGGCGTTATTGGTCGGTGTCATATCGTTGCTCACGCCAAGGGTCGCCGTAGCGGTGGTAGCCGTTCACCTCCCAGAAGCCGAGCTGGTCCTCGGGGGTAAAGGTTAAGCGTTTGATCCATTTGGCGCTCTTCCAGAAATACAAGTGTGGAATGAACAGCCGGGCCGGGCCGCCATGTTCAGCGGTGAGTGGCTCACCATGGGCATGGGTGGCTATGAGGGCCTGGTCATTCGTAACATCGGTAATGGGCACATTGGTGGTGTAACCGCCATATGATTCCGTAATCAAATAGTGGGCATCATCGGTCAGACCGCCAGCCAGGGCGACGAGTTCATCGAGTGATACGCCTTCCCACTCCATGCCGAGCCTGCTCCAGCGGGTGACGCAGTGGATATCGGTTTTCTGCGTGGTTTTCGACAGCTTGTTAAAGGTCTCCCAGTCGATGGTTACCGGCTTTTTGACGGCTCCATCGATCACCAGTAGCCAGTTGCTGGTAGCCACGCGCGGCGTAGGGCCGTAAGTCATGACCGGCCAGCGCTCAACGACCGATTGGCCGGGCGGCAACCGCTTGCTGCTGTTGGGGCGGCCCGTAAAGCCTTTATTTATAATTCCCATGATTACATTTTACACCGCGTGCAACGGTATGGAGTGCATTAGTTTACGATAGCTATTTTTTACGAAGCCAGCCGAAGCGCTTGGTGGGTGGTAGCTCTTCCAGTATGACCGGCTCGGTAGGGAAGCCTTTTTTGAGGGCCAGGGCAATCGCATTTTGGAGGAGCGGCGTCCGGAAGGCAATCTGCGGGAAGGCCTTCACGCTCACCCACTGGGGTTCGTGCAGGTTGGATTGCAGTTTATTCAGCATGGCTTCTTCGGAGGCTTCGCTGATGGCCACGCCGGCGTGCGGCGCCACTTCGCAGAGATAAATGTACTGCTCATTGTATGGGGCAGGGTGCTCCTCGATGTAGACCATGCGCATGCTGGTCACGGTCAGCTCGGTTTCCTCTTGTACTTCGCGCACCAAGGCCTGTTCTGGGGTTTCGTGGTCATTGATGCGTCCGCCAACCAGCGTGAAATACTGGATGCCATTTTTGCTACGGTGCATAACCAGTAGGTTATTGTTCTCGATGACGATGGCGCGGACGGCTTTTCTCATAGCCGCAGCATACCATGCCAGCAGGTCGCTGCCTATAAATCCACAGACACCCCTTATGGCTTGCTATACTATAAAGACATATGACGTTATTGTTGTTGGCTGTTGCCGTATTGCTTATCGCCGCGTGTGGCGTATTTGTGGCTGCGGAGTTCTCGCTGATTACCGTCAACCGCTCATCGGTCGAGCGGATGGCCGCTAAAGGTGATAAACAGGCGCAAGGGGTGGTGGCCGCCCTCAAGACGCTCTCGACGCAACTGTCTGGCGCCCAGGTGGGCATCACCATTACCAATCTGGCAATCGGGCTATTAGCCGAGCCGGCGCTTGCCGAGCTGATCAGGCCCGGTCTGGAGCTGCTGCAAGTGCCTGACGCTGCGGTGACTGGCGTGGCCATAGCCCTGGGTATTGCCCTAGCTACCATCGGCACGATGGTGTTTGGTGAGTTAGTACCCAAAAACCTGGCCATTGCCCGGCCGCTTGGTACTGCCAAGGCGGTCGTTGGTTTGCAGCGGGCTTTTAGCGCCGCCATGAAATACCCCATTAAAGCCCTGAACGGCAGTGCCAACGCCATTCTGCACAAGCTGCATGTCGAGCCCCAGGAAGAGTTGGCCTCGGCCCGCTCAGCAGATGAACTGACATCGCTGGTCCGCCGTTCCGCCGAGCAGGGTACACTCCCCAAAGAGACCGCCCTCATGCTGGAACGCTCGATGATTTTTGATGCCCTGACCGCGCTGGATGTTATGACGCCCCGTATACGCATGAAGTCACTCTCCAATCAGGATACGGCCGCGGCAGTGCTGGCATTGGCCAAGCGCACTGGTTTATCGCGCTTTCCGGTAGAGGGCAAGAACCAGGATGACATTGTGGGCGTGGTGCACGTCAAGAAGGCCATGGCCGTCCCCGCCAACAAGCGTACCAGCGTGCCCGTCAGCCAAATTATGGCCAAGCCGCTCCTGGTGCCTTCCAGCATCCAGCTGGACTCACTCCTCGACACACTGCGCAGCGGCGGCCTGCAGATGGCGATTGTTATTGATGAGTTCGGGGGTACTGATGGGCTGGTTACTATGGAGGACTTACTGGAAGAGTTGGTAGGTGAGGTACATGACGAACACGACCAGCCGCAGCAACGCAGCCGGCAGCGCATCCGGCAACGTGCCGAAGGGGTGTGGGTACTTTCAGCGCTGCTGCGCCCCGATGAGGTAACGCAGTACTTTGGTATGATCATGCCCGAAGAAGAAGACTTTGAAACATTGGGCGGACTGGTTGCGCACCGCTTGGAACGCGTGCCGGTGGTGGGCGATGTCGTGGGGCTGACCTTATCCGATCACCAGAACCGGACGCACATCGTCAGCCTGGAAGTAGAGCGGATGGATGGCCGCCGTGTTGACCGTATCAAAATGGAGCTGCTCAAGAGTGACGTGCAACCGCTCCCTGAAGAGGAGGCCATGCGATGAATGTAGAGTTCGCGCTGTTTAGCGCCGTCATCTTGCTGCTCGGTAACGCTTTCTTCGTGGGGGCGGAATTCGGACTGGTGTCGGTCCGGCGCAGTGCTATGGAATTGCGGGCCCGCAGTGGCTCACGCGCCGCCAAAACCACTTTGCAGGCCATGGAGCAGCTGTCCATCATGTTGGCCGCTGCGCAGTTGGGTATCACGTTGTGCTCGTTAGGGTTGGGTGCCGTGGGCGAGCCGGTTATTGCCCATTTGCTGGAAACGCCGCTGCACGCTGCCGGAGTAGCCGATTATCTGCTGCACCCTATCTCGTTTGCTATTGCCCTGGCCATCATGGTCTACCTGCATGTGGTGATTGGTGAAATGGTGCCTAAAAACCTGGCCCTGGCTGATCCTGACAAAGCGGCACTGGTGCTGACGCCGCCGTTGGTGTTTATCGTGCGGGTGTTGCGCCCGGCTGTACACGGCCTGAATTACATTGCTAATGCCTGTATCCGTTTGTTGGGTATTGAGCCCAAGGGTGAAGTGGCGAGCACTTTTACTTCCGATGAAGTAGCCGGGTTTGTGGAGGAGTCACAGCGCGAAGGCCTGATTAGTGAAGACGAAGGGCAACTGCTGACGGGTGCCTTACGGTTTGACGAACGCAACGTCAAGAAAGTGCTGCTGCCACTGCACGATATCGTGACGGTCACCACCAAGGCCACACCAGCTGACATTGAAGCCCTGGTTACCCGCACTGGCTTTTCACGGTTTCCCGTCAAAACCAGCCGCGGCAAATTGGCCGGGTATATACATATGAAAGATCTACTGGCCAAAGACGACAGCGAGCTGCACCAGCCGATTCCCGTCAAAGAATTTCGTCCGCTGACAGCCGTGAAAGCCAGCCACACGCTGCGTGACGCCTTGACCCTGATGCAACGCTCCGGAGCTCACCTGGCCCAGGTGACCAACAACAGGGGTAAATTACTGGGCGTGATTACCCTCGAGGACGTTCTGGAGGAGTTGGTCGGTGAAATCCGTGATGACAGCCAAAAAGCCCACAAACTCCTGGCCGACGCCTAGCCCTAAGCATAAGAACTATATCTGTAATACACTATTGCATAAATGGCAATTCTGTGGTATTATGCTGCGAAAAGGAGAAAAGGGCGGTGGCCATCTGTTGGAGAGAGCAGAGAAGCCTAATACACCGCCTGCAGTGTACATATGAAGCAATTACTAACTAAGACTGCCAACGCTGCCAAGCGGGTCACAAGCTTTGCGCTTGCCCTGACCTTCGTAGTAGCATTGGTAGCATCAGTGACACCACAAAAAGCATCAGCAGCACCGGTTAGCACGTCTGCCGCGCCACGGGTAACATTTACCTTTGACGATGGTTTGACGAGCTCAATCACGAATGCTGCACCAACCCTACAGAAGTACGGCTACAGTGGTACAAACTACGTCATTACTGACTGTGTTGGCACCGTCGGCATCTGTAAGGCCGGTCCAAACCTGAGTTACATGACTTGGGACCAGATCAAGGCCCTGAACAGCCAGTACGGCTGGAACATCGGTTCCCACACAGCAACACACCCCTACCTGGCAAGCACCGGTGGCGGTGAACAGGTAATGATGACTAACGCAGAAGTTGCCGCCGAGATTGCCAAGAGCAAGAACGCATTGGTAGCTCAGGGCTTTGACGCTTTGGACTTTGCTGCTCCTTACGGCGACTACAACAACTTCGTATTGGCTGAAGTTGCCAAGCACCACGCTACATTCCGTGGGTTTGCTGACACTGGCTACAACCTGTGGCCATACAACGACCGTTTGGTTGTAAACCAGCAAGTACAGGTTGGCGTAACTGTTGACCAGGTAAAAGCCTATGTTGACGCAGCTATCGCTCAGAACTCATGGTTGGTTCTGACCTTCCACGACATCGTAAACACTGCTGCTGAAGCAACAGCTGGTGATGACTACTATTACCTTACAAGCCAGCTTGATGAAATCGCTGCTTACGTAAAGTCCAAGAATGTTGCCGTTGTCTCTCCTCACGATGCAATCGTGAACAACGACGTTAACCTGTTGGGTGATGGCAGCTTTGACGGTGCT